>NZ_JBHXDQ010000034.1:0-25544 GCF_042725875.1 Streptomyces sp. NPDC127038
GGCGGGCACCGGCCGGTGCCCGCCCCCTCGGGGTTCTCGGTTCCTGCTCCTTGCCTAGGCGGTCGCCGCCCGGGCGTCCGCCGCCTGCGCCTTCAGGGCCCGCTCGACGCCCGAGCGGGACTCCGAGACGAGCCGCCGCAGGGCGGCGCTGGGCTCGGCCGCGGCCAGCCACTCGTCCGTCTTGGCGAGGGTCTCCTCGGCGATGTGGACGCCCGGGTAGAGACCGGTCGCGATCTGCTGCGCGATCTCGTGCGAACGGGCGTCCCAGATCTCCTTGACCACGGAGAAGTACTTGTCCGTGTACGGGGCGAGCAGCTCACGCTGGTCGGCCTGCACGAAGCCGCCGATGACCGCTTCCTGCACGGCGTTCGGGAGCTTGTCGGACTCGACGACCGAGGCCCACGCCTCCGCCTTCGCCTCCTCGGTGGGACGGGAGGCGCGGGCGGTGGCCGCGTGCCGCTCACCGGCGGCGGTCCTGTCCCGCTCGTACTCGGCGGCGATCTCCGCCTCGTCGAAGCGTCCGACGGCCGCGAGCCGCTGGACGAACGCCCAGCGCAGCTCGGTGTCGACGGCGAGGCCCTCGATGGTCTCGCGGCCTTCGAGCAGCGCCTCCAGGAGGTCCAGCTGGTCCGGGGTGCGCGCGGTCAGCGCGAAGGCGCGCGCCCAGGCGAGCTGGTGGTCGCCGCCGGCCTCGGCCGCGTGCAGGTGGGCGAGCGTGGCGTCCGTCCAGCGGGTCAGCAGCGCCTCGCGGGCGGTCGGGTCGGCGTACAGCTCGATCGCGAGCTTCACCTGGCGGTGCAGCGACTGCACGACGCCGATGTCGGACTCCTTGCCGATGCCGGAGAGCACCAGGGCCAGGTAGTCGCGGGCGGCGAGTTCGGCGTCGCGGGTCATGTCCCAGGCCGAGGCCCAGCACAGGGCGCGCGGCAGGGAGGACGCGAAGTCGCCGAGGTGCTCGGTGACGAACGCCAGGGAGTCCTCGTCGAGACGGACCTTGGCGTACGACAGGTCGTCGTCGTTGAGCAGGATCACCGCGGGGCGGCGCTTGCCCACGAGCTGCGCCACGGCGGTCAGTTCGCCGTCCACGTCCAGCTCGATGCGCTCGTCCCGGACGAGCTTGCCGCTCTCGGCGTCGAGGTCGTAGAGGCCGACCGCGATCCGGTGCGGGCGCAGGGTCGGCTCGCCCTGGGCTCCGGCGGGCAGGGCCGGGGCCTCCTGGCGGATGGCGAAGGAGGTGATGACGCCGTGGGCGTCGGTCTCGATCTCCGGGCGCAGGACGTTGATGCCGGCGGTCTGGAGCCACTTCTGCGACCAGGTGCCCAGGTCGCGTCCGGAGGTCTCCTCCAGGGCGCCGAGCAGGTCGGACAGGCGGGTGTTCCCGAACGCGTGGGCCTTGAAGTAGGCCTGGACGCCGCGGAAGAACTCGTCCATGCCGACGTAGGCGACGAGCTGCTTGAGAACGGAGGCGCCCTTGGCGTACGTGATGCCGTCGAAGTTGACGAGCACGTCGTCGAGGTCGCGGATCTCGGCCATGATCGGGTGGGTGGAGGGCAGCTGGTCCTGCCGGTACGCCCACGTCTTCATGGAGTTGGCGAACGTGGTCCACGAGTGCGGCCAGCGGCTGTCGGGGTGGTAGGCCTGACAGGCGATGGAGGTGTACGTGGCGAACGACTCGTTGAGCCAGAGGTCGTTCCACCACTCCATGGTCACGAGGTCGCCGAACCACATGTGGGCGAGCTCGTGCAGGATCGTCTCGGCGCGCAGCTCGTAGGCGGCGTCGGTGACCTTGGAGCGGAAGACGTACTGGTCGCGGATGGTGACCGCGCCCGCGTTCTCCATCGCGCCCGCGTTGAACTCGGGCACGAAGAGCTGGTCGTACTTCCCGAACGGGTAGGCGTAGTCGAACTTCTCCTGGAACCAGTCGAAGCCCTGCCGGGTGACCTCGAAGATGGCGTCGGAGTCGAGGAACTCGGCCAGCGAGGGACGGCAGTAGATGCCGAGCGGCACGGCCTGGCCGTCCTTCTCGTACACGCTGTGCACGGAGTGGTACGGGCCGACGATCAGCGCGGTGATGTACGTCGAGATCCGCGGCGTCGGCTCGAAGACCCAGACGTCGTCCTTGGGCTCCGGGGTCGGCGAGTTGGAGATGACCGTCCAGCCGGCCGGCGCCTTCACCGTGAACTGGAAGGTGGCCTTGAGGTCGGGCTGCTCGAAGGAGGCGAAGACGCGGCGGGCGTCCGGCACCTCGAACTGGGTGTACAGGTAGGCCTGCTCGTCGACCGGGTCGACGAACCGGTGCAGTCCCTCACCGGTGTTGGTGTAGGCGCAGTCGGCCACGACGCGGACGACGTTGCGCCCCTCAAGGAGACCGGGCAGCGCGATCCGCGAGTCCTTGAAGACCTCGGCCGGGTCGAGCGGGTCGCCGTTGAGCGTGACTTCGTGGACGGCCGGGGCGACCAGGTCGATGAAGGACTCCGCGCCGGTCTCGGCGGAGTCGAAGCGCACCGTGGTCACGGACCGGTAGGTGCCGCCCTCCTGCGCGCCGGAGAGGTCGAGATCGACCTCGTACGAGTCAACGGTGAGCAGCTTCGCGCGCTGCTGCGCCTCTTCGCGGGTCAGGTTTGTGCCAGGCACGCGGTCATCTCCTCGTTATGTGTGGGTTGCGACATCCTTCCACGGGACCCGCACGGAACGCGATGTCCGTTTACCGCCGGTGCCGGGCCGTCACGGGCGGAAGGCTCGGGTCATGACCACCTACACCGCACTGCCCGTCGGCCCCGCCGTCCTGAAGGAACTCCTCGGCACCGACGACGCAGGCCGCCGGCCGGTCCCGCTGACCGACGAGGAGGGCGGGTCCCCGCTGCGCTGCTGTCTGCGCCGCAGCGAGCCCGGGGAGCGGGTCGCCCTGGTGTCCTACGCCCCGCTGCGCCGCTGGGCGCGGGAGACGGGGGCCGAGCCGGGACCGTACGACGAGACCGGGCCGGTCTTCGTCCACGCGGACGCGTGCGCGGGCCCGGACCGGGGCGGCCTGCCGTTCACGAACGCCCACCGCACGGTCCGCCGTTACTCGGCCGAGGGGCACATCCTGGGCGGGCGGCTGGTCGGGTCGCCGGCCGCTTTCGGCGAGGCCTTCGAGGAGGCGTTCGCCGATCCGCGGGTGGCGCTGGTCCACGTCCGGGCGGTGGAGTACGGCTGTTTCCTCTACGAGGTGCGCCGGGGCCGGTAGCTCCGGGAACGCGCCGAGGGAGTCCCCGCGCCGGGCCGGCGCGGGGACTCCCTCGGAGGAGAGCGGGTGCGAAGCGGGCGGGGCTCAGCCCTGCTTCGGCTGCTTGTGGGACTTGTCGAGGACCATCACGAGGGCGGTGATGCCCGCGAACAGCGCGAGCGGCAGCACGACGTAGAGGCCGAGCGTCTCGATCACGCTCAGGCCGGAGCCAGGGTCGTCACCGTCGTCGCGGGTCAGCGCGAGCGCGGGGGACGACATGAGCAGCATCATCAGCGTCGTACCGGCCGCCAGGGCACCGGCGCGCAGAGCGTTCTTCTTGTCCACGGTGCAAACGTAGCGAACACCCGACGGGGCCGCGCGTCCGGGGGTGCCGTACGGAGGTCACGGGACCCGGGACGGGGGTTCCGGGGGGCCGCCGGGGGCGCCGGGCGGCCCGCCGTCCTCCCGCACCACGTCGATCAGGGCGTGCAGCCGGGGCGAGGCGGCCAGGTCCTCCAGGGTCACCGGGGCGCCCTCGGCGTCGGCGATGGGCAGGCGCCAGTTGGGGTACTCGTCCCAGGTGCCCGGGAGGTTCTGCGGACGGCGGTCGCCGACGGTGTCCGGGAGCCAGACGCCGATCATCCGGGCGGGGGTGCGCAGCAGGAAGCGGTGCACGGCCTGGATCTCGGCCTCCTCCGCCGACGCGGGGGCCCCGCCGCTCGGGCCGCGCAGCAGACCGAGCCGGGCGAGCAGGGCGAGCCACTCCCGGACGTCCGTGGCGGCGGCCGCCCGTTCGTCGGCCAGGGAACCGGTCAACAGCCCCAGCCGGTCGCGGAGTTCGACGTGCTCGCCGGTGAACCGGGCCGCGGTGGACGGCAGGTCGTGGGTGGTGGCGGTGGCCAGGCAGTCGGCGCGCCAGGCGTCGGGCGGCAGGGGCAGGCCGTCGCCGTCCCAGTCACGTTCGAACCACAGCACAGAGGTGCCGAGCAGCCCGCGTTCCTGGAGCGCCTCGCGCACCCCGGGTTCGACCGTGCCGAGGTCCTCGCCGATGACCAGCGCTCCGGCCCGCGAGGCCTCCAGGACGAGGACGGCGAGCATCGCCTCGGCGTCGTAGCGGACGTACGTGCCCTCGGTGGGCGGCTGTCCCTCGGGGATCCACCAGAGCCGGAACAGGCCCATGACGTGGTCGATGCGCAGGGCGCCGGCGTGCCGCAGGAGGGCACGCAGCAGCCTGCGGTAGGGGGCGTAGCCGCAGGCGGCGAGCCGGTCGGGGCGCCAGGGCGGCAGGCCCCAGTCCTGGCCGCGGGCGTTGAAGGCGTCGGGGGGCGCTCCGACGGACATGTCGGCCGCGAAGTACTCCTGCTGGGCCCAGGCGTCGGCGCCGTCGGGGTGGACGCCGACGGCGAGGTCGTGCACGAGCCCGACGCTCATGCCCGCGTCGCGCGCGGAGCGCTGGGCGCGGGCGAGCTGGGCCTCGGTGAGCCAGGCGAGCCTGCTGTGGAAGGCGACGCGGTCCGCCAGCTCGCCGCGGGCGCCGGCGGTCGCCCGGGAGCGGGGGTCGCGCAGCGCGGCGGGCCAGTCGCGCCAGTCGGAGCCGTGCACCTCGGCGAGCGCGCACCAGGTGGCGTGGTCCTCAAGCGCCTGGCCCTCCTCGGCGAGGAAGTCGTCGTACGCGGCCTGCCGTCCGGGTCCGAGGGGTACGGCGCAGACGGCTTCGAGGGCCTCGCGCTTGAGGTCCCAGACGGCGTCGCGGTCGATCAGCGCGCCCTTGCGCAGCACGCCGTCGCGCAGCCGTCCGGCGCGCTCCAGCAGCGCGGCCAGCCGGTCGCGGTCCTCGGCGTACGGGTACTCGGGGACGTCCTCGACGCGCAGGTGCACCGGGTCGGGGAAGCGGCGGGAGGAGGGCCGGTAGGGGGAGGGGTCGGTGGGGTCGCCGGGGACGGCCGCGTGCAGGGGGTTGACCTGGACGAATCCGGCGCCCAGTGTCCGCCCGGCCCAGGCGGTCAGCTCGGCGAGGTCGCCGAGGTCGCCCATGCCCCAGGAGCGGCGGGAGAGCAGGGAGTAGAGCTGGACGAGCAGTCCGTGGGCGCGTCCGGGCGGTGCGGGCAGCCGGGTGGGGGCGACGACGAGGTGGGTCTCGGCGGCGCGGCCGTCGGGGGCGGTGGCGTGCAGGGTGTGGACGCCGGGCGGCAGCCGGTCGGCCTCGGTGAGGGACTCGCCCTGTTCGGTGGTGACGCGCAGCCGGGTGCCGGCCGGCAGCGCGGCGAGCGCCGCGGGGGCGAGGCCGCCCCAGGACACCAGGGTCGGCGGCAGCAGCCGTTCGGCGGTCGCGGTCTCGTGCAGCGCGAGGGCGGCCCCGACGGCGTCCGGGGTGCTGGCGTCGACGCCGAGCGCCGCCAGGACCGCGACGAGCGCGCTGTCCGGGGCCGCGACCGTGCGGCCCGGCGAGGGGCTGTACCCGGGGGCGACACCGTGCAGTTCGGCGAGCCGGGCCAGGGGTGTCCGCGGGGCCGGCTCGGATGCGGCGGGCGGTGGGCCGTCGGGCCCGGTGGGTGTCATCAGACCCCCGACGCGGCGCCGGTCGGGGTGGGCTCGCTGGTCAGCGGCGCGGCGTCCGCGAGCGGCGGCTCACTGGTCAGCGGCTCGGCGTCGGGCAGCGGGGGTTCGCTGGTCAGCGGGGCGGCGGAGCAGGCGCTCTCCGAGCCGGGCGGACACGGGTGGGCGCCCTCGGGTCCGGCGGACGCCCGGCTCGCGCGCGGGCCGGGGACGGACGGCCGCGCCGCGCGTTCGGACAGGGCGGTGAGGAGAAGGTGTGCCGATGCGGCCACGAGGGCCTCCTTGTCGAGGTCGGGTACGGCGGCCGGGGGCATTCCGGTGGTTCGTACCGGAAACGGATGCCCCGGGCGGTCACCGCAGCCCTACCCCGTGGGCGCGGGAGCAGACGCGGACGGACGGACAACGTGCTCCTGGTCACACTCCGCGGCCGTCCCGCACGGTCCGGTCCGCACCTCCAGGCTGGGGTAATACCGGCACTTCGGCCACTCTCGTTGACACCTTCACCACCCGAATGGTGGGCTCGACGGCGACGGACGCCGACCGACGCCGCTGCCGGAACGGCGGGCTACGAGGGGGAAACCGTGCGACTCGGGCGTGGAAGAGGAGCGACCGCACTCGCGTTCGCCGTGGTCGCGAGCGCGTTCGCGACGGCTCCCGCGGCCGTGGCCGCCCCGCACGGTCCGGCGGCCTCCGCGGACGAGCCCACCGGGAGCGGGGTGCCCGCCGTCTGGCCCCGCCCGCAGTCGCTGCGCGCGAACGGCTCCCCGGTCACCGTCACGGACGAGGTGGTCCTGGTCACCCCGGCGCCGGACGCGGCCTCCGGCGGTACCGGCCGGGGCTCGGCGGCCGGCTGGTACGCCCCGGGCGTGCCGCGGACCCCGTACGAGCCTGGCGTGAGCGCCGACGCGGACACCCCGGACGGCGACCTCGACCCCTACGCCCTCGAAGCGTTGCGCGTGCTGCTGCGGCAGGCCGGCGCGCGCACGATCACGACCGCGCGTGACGGTGACGCGCTCCCGGCGCACGCGCTGGTGGTGCGCCTGGGCACGGATCCGGCGGGCACCGGCGGTCGGGGCGCGGGTTCCTACGGCGGCGCGCGCACCGCGCCGGGCTCCCTGGAGCGGACGCTGACGGCGCTCGGCGCCGCGCCCCGCGCCGATCTCCCCTCCGGCGGCTACCGGCTCGCCGTGGGCAGCGTCGAGGGCCGGGACACCGTCGCCCTCGCGGGAGTCGGCGAGGACGGCCTGTTCCACGCGGTGCAGACGCTGCGCCAGCTCCTGGGCGCCGGCGGCCGGATCGCCGGTGCCGTCGTCCGCGACTGGCCGGGCACCGCCGTCCGGGGTGTCACCGAGGGGTTCTACGGCAGCCCGTGGACCCCTGAACAGCGGCTCGCGCAGCTGGACTTCATGGGCAGGACCAAGCAGAACCGCTATGTCTACGCGCCCGGCGACGACCTCTTCCGGCAGGCGCGCTGGCGTGAGCCGTACCCGGCCGGGGAGCGCGCCCGCTTCCGGGACCTGGCGGAGCGGGCCCGCCGCAATCACGTCACGCTGACCTGGACGGTGGCCCCGGGGCAGGCGATGTGCTTCTCCTCCGACGCCGACGTGAGGGCGCTGACCCGCAAGCTCGACGCGATGTGGGCGCTGGGGTTCCGGGCCTTCCAGCTCCAGTTCCAGGACGTCAGTTACACCGAGTGGCACTGCGGGGCGGACGCGGACGCGTTCGGCTCAGGTCCCGCGGCGGCGGCGAGGGCGCAGGCCCGGGTGGCGAACGCCGTGGCCCGGCATCTCGCCGCCCGGCATCCGGAGGTGGCCGCGCTGTCCCTGATGCCGACGGAGTACTACGAGGACGGCTCGACCGACTACCGGCGGCGGCTGGCGGGCGCCCTGGACGAGGACGTCGAGGTCGCGTGGACGGGCATCGGCGTGGTGCCGAAGACCATCACCGGCGGCGAACTGGCCCGCACCCGCTCGGTGTTCGGCAGTCATCCGCTGGTCACCATGGACAACTACCCGGTCAACGACTACGCCCAGGACCGGGTGTTCCTCGGCCCCTACCAGGGGCGCGAGCCGGCGGTGGCCACCGGTTCGGCGGCCCTGCTGGCGAACGCGATGCCCCAGGCGGAGGCCTCCCGCATCCCGCTGTTCACCGCCGCCGACTACGCCTGGAACCCGCGGGACTACCGGCCCCAGGAGTCCTGGGAGGCCGCGATCGAGGATCTCGCGGGCGACGACGCCGGGACCGCGGACGCGCTGCACGCGCTGGCCGGGAACGAGGCGTCCTCGGTCCTCGGCGGCGAGGAGTCGGCGTATCTGCGGCCGCTCATGGAGGCGTTCTGGCAGGCCCGGACGACCACGGACCGGGCCGCGGGCGACCGCGCGGCCGAGCGTCTGCGCGCCGCGTTCACGGTGATGCGCGAGACGCCGAAGCGGCTGGCGGGCCGGCCGATCGCCACCGAGGTGGAGCCCTGGAGCGAGAAGCTGGCCCGCTACGGCGAGGCCGGCGAGACGGCCGTCGCGCTGCTGAAGGCCCAGTCGGACGGGGACGCGACGGCCGCGTGGACGGCGTACCGCACGCTGAACCGGCTGCGCACCGAGCTCGCCGCGAGCGAGGTGACCGTCGGCTCGGGCGTGCTCGACCCGTTCCTGACACGGGCCCGCACCGCGTACGAGCAGTGGGCGGGCATCGGCGGCGACGGCTCCACCGGCCACGACGCCCCGAAGGGCACCGGCACGGCGGGGGACGGCGGCACGGCGACCGGCGGCTCCACCGCGGACCCGGGCGGAGGCGACGGCGGCACCGCGGACGGCGGCGCGACCGCTCCGGGCGATCCGGCCCCGGGGGACGGCACCGGCCGGGACGGCCGCGTCGTCCTGCTCCCGCGCCCCCGTGTCCTCACCGACGTGAGCGTGCTCACCGACCCCGGCGCGACGGGCTTCGTCGAGGCGCAGGTCCCGGGCGAGGGCTGGCGGTACCTCGGCGACCTCGACCCGGGGGGCGCGACGGAGCTCGGCGCGGCGCGGCTCGGCGCCGCGGGCGTGCGGGCGGACGCGCTGCGGGTCGTCGGCCCGTCGCCGTCGCAGGTCCGCCATCTCGTGCCGTGGTTCGCCGACACCCCCGCCGCCGCGCTGCGGCTGGACCGCTCCACGACGGACATGGAGATCGGCGGGACGGAGCGGATCACGGCCCGGCTGACGTCGCTGCGTCCCACCGGCGTCAGCGGTGAGCTGACGGCACGGGCGCCGAAGGGCATCCGGGTCAGGGTCGCGCGGCCGTCGCCGACGCTGGCGCGCGGAGCCGTCGTCGACAGCCTGGTGGAGGTGACCGTGCCGCCGGGGACGCCCTCGGGCACGTACGAGGTGACGGTCGCCTTCGGTTCGCAGACCCGCACCCTGACCGTCCGCGCCTTCCCGCGCACGGCGGGGCCCGATCTGGCCCGCACGGGCACGGCCTCCTCGTCCGGTGACGAGACCCCCGACTTCCCGGCCTCGGCGGCCAACGACGGTGATCCCTCGACCCGTTGGTCCTCCCCCGTCGACGACGGCGCCTGGTGGCAGGTGCGGTTCGCCGAGCCGGTGCGGCTCGGCCGGCTCGTGCTGAGCTGGCAGGACGCGCACCCCTCGGCGTACCGCGTCCAGGTCTCCGCGGACGGGCGGGTCTGGCGCACCGCGACGACCGTGGACGACAGCCGCGGCGGCCGGGAGTCGGTCCGCTTCGACGAGCGGGACGTGCGCTTCGTACGCGTCCAGGGGCTGCGGCGGGCCACGGCCTACGGCTACTCGCTGTGGTCGGCCGAGGCGTACGCGGTCGCGGAGTGACACCGGCCGGCTCGGCCCCGGCCGCGGCTGGGGGCGGGTCTCGCCGTCCTCCTGACGGCTCTGGTGACGCTTCTCACCGGGATCGCCCCCGCCCCCGCGCCTTCGGCGGGTCCGGGACGGCTCCGCCGTCCGTGTTCGGCGTGGCGATAATCACGGGCGTCGGGGCCGTCCGGGTGACACGCGGGCAGGCGCCGGCGCCCGTGCGGCGCGGGGTGCGGGCTGCCGGGAGGCACGGGGGTCCTCCCGGGCAGCCGGGGCGGTGGCGGCCGGGCCGGCGCCACCAACGCGAAGGCCCGGATCGTCAGGCTGAAATGCCGTCGATCCGGGCCATGGCGTCGTCCGCGCCGTACGGTTGCAGGTAGGGCATCCAGCGTGGGTCCCTGTGCCCGGTTCCGATGATGCGCCACGCGAGCCCCGTCGGCGGGGCGGGTTTGTGGCGCAGGCGCCAGCCGATCTCGACCAGGTGGCGGTCGGCCTTGGTGTGGTTGCAGCGGCGACAGGACGCCACCACGTTGTCCCAGGCGTGCTGACCCCCGCGGGAGCGCGGGATGACGTGGTCGACGCTGGTTGCGACGCCACCGCAGTACATGCACCGGCCGCCGTCGCGGGCGAACAGAGCTCGCCTGGTCAGCGGGACGGGCCCTCGGTAGGGAACCCGTACGAACCTCTTCAGCCGGACCACGCTGGGTGCGGGGACAGTAACGGTCGCGCTGTGCATGAAGGCGCCGGATTCCTCGAGGCAGACTGCCTTGTTCTCGAGGACGAGGACGAGCGCGCGGTGGAGCGGTACGACGCCGAGCGGCTCGTACGACGCATTGAGGACCAGGACGTGCGGCACGGATGCCTCCTTGTACGCCGGCGGCGCGTGGCTCGCGCCGGGACGATCTGTAGGTCAGTCTCCCCTCATGCCTGGTGGTGGCGCCACCATGTCCCGGTAACGGGCTGGGAGTGTTTTCGACCACATCCCCTACATCCCCAGGTGAGCACGGTCTCTCCCCTCGACATGACAACGATCCACACACGATGCCCCGTTAGTGTGGTGGTTCTGCCCTGACGGCACCCCTTCTGTGTCCCCGCCTCGGGCAGACCGCCATACCTGGAGGTACCCGCCGTGTCCCTGCCCGTCCTATCGGCCCTGGCCGCCGGTGCGGAGCCGTCGCCGTCCCCCTCGACGTCGACCGGTCCGCTCACGGCCCCCACTCTCCAGGACGCCCAGGAGAGTGCGACCCACGCCGCCAGCTGGGTCGAGGAGAACTGGTCGACCTGGCTGGCCATAGGTCTGCGCGTCCTGCTGATCCTGGTGATCGCCGCCGCGCTGAGAGTGTTCGTCCGCCGGTCGATCACCAAGCTCATCGACCGGATGAGCCGCACCGCCGAGGCCGTCGACGGCACGACGCTCGGCGGTCTGCTGGTGAACGCGGAGCGCCGCAGGCAGCGCTCCCAGGCCATCGGCTCGGTGCTCCGCTCGGTCGCGTCCTTCCTGATCATGGGCACGGCCGCGCTGATGATCCTCGGCACGTTCCAGATCAATCTGGCCCCGCTGCTCGCCTCGGCGGGTGTGGCCGGTGTCGCGATCGGTTTCGGCGCCCGCAACCTGGTGACCGACTTCCTCTCCGGCGTCTTCATGATCCTTGAGGACCAGTACGGCGTCGGTGACGTGATCGACGCGGGGGTGGCCTCCGGCGAGGTCATAGAGGTGGGCCTGCGCGTGACCAAGCTGCGGGGCGACAACGGCGAGATCTGGTACGTCCGCAACGGCGAGGTCAAGCGCATCGGGAACCTGTCCCAGGGCTGGGCCACGGCCGGGGTGGACGTCACCGTCCGCTCCTCGGAGGAGCTGGACCACGTCCGGTCGGTCATCGAAGACGTCGCCGAGACCATCAGCAAGGAAGAGCCCTGGAACGAGCGGCTGTGGGGCCCGGTGGAGATCCTGGGCCTGGACAGCGTGCTCCTCGACTCCATGGTGGTCCGGGTCTCGGCCAAGACGATGCCGGGCAAGGCCAGCTCCGTGGAGCGCGAGCTCCGCTGGCGGATCAAGCGCGCCTTCGACGCCGCCGACATCCGCATCGTGGGCGGCCCGACCGCCCCCGTCGAGGAGGAGCCCGTCGACCCGGCGGCCGCGGTGGCGGCCCCGTCGGTCCTGGGGAACCCGGCCTCCCCCCAGTCGGAGGCGACGGCGCCCATCCCGTCCCCGGCGTCCTCGGCTCCGTCGGGCGTACCGAAGTAGCACCACGGCGGCACCACACCCAAGGGGCGGCACCCGGAACCTCCGGGCGCCGCCCCTTCGCCGTACCCCCACCCGCGGCCCGTCAGCCGTCCCGGGCCCCGGACCCGTGCCCATCCGGGGGCTCGGCGGCGAGCGGAGGCTCTGCGGCGAGCAGGGGCTCGGTGACGAGCCGGGGTTCGGTGACGAGCAGGGGTTCGGTGACAAGCGGGCGCGCTGCTTCGCCTGGGGGTTCAGCGTCCCGCGGGTGTCCCCCGACCTGCGGGTTCTCTCCGGCGGACGCGTGCGGCCCGGCGGGCGGGGACGGGCGCTCCCCGGCACACGGGGGCTCCCCGGCCGCCGCGCGCTCCCCCGCGGACCCGCGCGCCTCGATCAGCGGTACCGCTCGCAGCCCGGTCGCCGCGGCCATCTGGCACACCGCGGCGAACGCCGAGCCCTTGCCCAGGCCGCCCGCCCCCGGGCACCGCTCGTCGTCCCTGACGTCGAGGACGACGCCCGGCGAGGGTCCGCAGAAGGACACCGTCGCCCAGACCGACCGGTCGCTCCATCCGGGCCGCCACCGGAAGTGGATCTCCTCGCGCTCCCTCTCGACGACCAGGAACGAACGCTCCGAGGCGAGCAGCCGCTCCCGGACCCGCTCGAGCCACCCGTCGTCCGGGACCCCGGCCGGCCGCAGCGCGTAGCCCTGCCGGCGGTCCAGCGCAGCGGCGGTGAGCGCGACACCTGCCGCGCGAGCCCTCCGGCCCAGCGACCACAGCCCGAAGGCCGCCCACACGGGGGACACGGCCGCCCAGACGAGGGGGTCGACGACCAGCGCGCTCCGCACCGCGTCCCGCGTGAGACCGCCGTCCACGAAGTCCATGGCGGAGATCCAGAGCGCCACCGGCACGAGCCTGGCCGCGGCCCCGCGCCAGCAGGCGAGGAACAGCTTCACGGGTCCTCCCCGGCGGTCCGCGGCCGGAAAGGAGGGCGCGGCACCCGCCGAACGGTTCAGCTTCATGCGGCGGATCATAGGAACGGGATCCCGCGAGGACGACGCGGGGACACCGCCGGGACCGCCACTGGCATCGCGAAGCCTCCACCCCGAGGGGCGTGGATCGGCACAAAGCCTCCCAGTCCGTCCCACCCCCGCCCGGCCGATCGTGACGAACCCGTAATGGGCCTGGGCCGTCACGCTCCTGACGCATCGGCACGGCACTCCAGGCCTCCGCGCCCGCCGCACGGAGTCGCCTGACCCGCGCCCCCTTCACAGGACCCCCGCATTCCGGCCACATTCCCCAACCGTCTACTGTCGCCCCAACAGCGGGCCCTTGTTCTGGAGCTCAACGCCCAGGGGCCCGCCTCGAAATGTGGGGAATCCATGCGCAAGTACGCCATAGGCGCCGTCGTTTCCGGCGCCCTGGCCGTGTCCGCCCTGGCCGCGCCGTCCGCCTCGGCGACCACGCCGGACCTCTCGTTCTCCAACGTGGTGGTCAACAAGGGCAAGGCCATCGTCGTCGGCACCAGCGCCGTGGTGAACGTCCCGGTCACGTTCACCCTGGCGCACCCGGTCGGGCTCGTCCTGAACAACCTGTCGGACGCCCCCGTCACCGAGGGCACGGCCAGCATCGCGGGCATCGCCCTGTACCGCGGGACGACGCTCGCCAAGGCGGTGAACGAGATGGAGCCGGACAACGCTCCGAAGTGCACCCCGACGGCGACCACCGCCACGACGGTCACCGAGTCCTGCACCGAGATCCTCGCCGTCGACCCCGAGAACTACCTGTACGAGGCGGCCGACGCGGGCACCTGGAAGGTCGCCGCCCTCTACGGCCGCGTCAGCCTGGGCAGCGACGACGACGGCAACCACGTCAGCTTCGACTACGGCTACGACATGTGGGGCGTCCCGGGGACCGCCCAGGTCAAGCGCGCCGCGAGGCTAACCGCCGACGCCGGCCCCGAGCCGGTGAAGAAGGGCGGCACGCTCACCGTCAAGGGCAAGCTGACCCGCGCCGACTGGAACAGCGCCACGTACACCGGCTTCAAGGGCCAGCCGGCCGCCCTCCAGTTCAAGGCGAAGGGCGCCACCGCCTACAAGACCGTCAAGACGGTGACCTCCGGCACCGCGGGCGCCCTGACCACCACGGTCAAGGCCTCGGCCGCCGGCACCTACCGCTTCACCTTCGCCGGCACCACCACCACGGGCACCGCCACGGCCACGGGCGACTACATCGACGTGAAGTAACCAGGGCCACCCCCTCCCGGGGTCACCCCGAGTCGCCCCCGCGAAAGACGAACTCGTCTGTCGCGGGGGCGACTTCGTTCTGCCCGACCCTCGAAGCGACGCGCGAAGCCGCCCACCCCGTCCGCGTCGCCCGCCGTGGCTACGATGCCGCTCGAACCCACCCCTCTGCCTCCCGGCCGGCTCGCCGGCCGCCGCCCAGGTAACGACTCCACCGCCCCCGCCGCGTTCACCCTTGACGCCCCCGCCTCCTCCGGCCTACGTTCCTCGCACAGCAATAGGAAACTTTCCTAACAGTGATCTCCCGGTGGACTTCCCGGAGGTCTCCCCGGAAAGCCGGTCGGTCGAGAAGGGCAGGTGGCGACAGACATGACAGGTTCCGCCGGAACGCCGGGCACCCCGCGCGTCCTGCGTGCGATGAACGACCGCGCCGCCCTCGATCTGCTGCTCGCGCACGGACCGCTCTCACGGACCAGGATCGGCAAGCTCACCGGCCTGTCCAAGCCCACCGCCTCGCAGCTCCTCGCCCGCCTGGAGGCCGCCGGACTCGTCCTGGCCTCCGGCACCAGCGAGGGACGGCCGGGCCCCAGCGCCCAGCTGTACGAGGTCAACCCGGGCGCCGCCCACGCGGCCGGACTCGACGTCACCCCCGAGCGCGTCCTCGCCGCCGTCGCCGACATCACCGGCCGCACGGTCGGCACGTACGAACTGCCCACGCCCGGCCGCCGCCCGGCCCAGCCCGTCGTCCGCCAGGTCACCGAAGCCCTCGACGGCGCGGTGAAGGCCGCCGGGCTCGCCCGGGACGACGTCCGCCGCCTGGTCATCGGCACCCCCGGCGCCTTCGACCCCAACACGGGCCGGCTGCGCTACGCCTCCCACCTGCCCGGCTGGCACTCCCCTGCCCTCCTCGACGAACTGGCCGCGGCCCTGCCGATGCCCGTCGAGTACGAGAACGACGTCAACCTCGTCGCCATCGCGGAGCAGCGGCTCGGTGCCGCCCAGGGACACGAGGACTTCGTCCTGCTCTGGAACGAGGGCGGTCTCGGCGCGGCCCTCGTCCTCGGCGGACGGCTGCACCGCGGCTGGACCGGCGGCGCCGGCGAGGTCGGCTTCCTGCCGGTGCCCGGCGCCCCCCTGGTCCGCCATGTGACCCGGGCCAACAGCGGCGGCTACCAGGAGCTGGCCGGCTCCCAGGCCATCCCGCAACTGGCCCGCGAACTCGGCATCACGGACCTGCCCACGGGCCCGTACGCGGAGGTCGCGGCCACCGCCGTCGCACGGGCCGCCGCCGTCGACAGCGGCCCCTACCACCGACTCCTGCGGAAGTACGCGACCGGGCTCGCCACCGGTCTGGCCTCCCTCGTCTCCGTGCTCGACCCCGAACTGGTCGTCCTCAGCGGAGCCTCGCTCACCGCCGGCGGCGAACCGCTGCGCGCCCTGGTCCAGGCCGAACTGGAGGAACTGGCCGCGTCCCGGCCGCGCCTCGTGGTCGGCGACGTACGCGAACACCCCGTGCTGCGCGGCGCGTTGGAGAGCGCCCTGGCAGCCACCCGCGACGAGGTCTTCGACACCTCCCGCTGACCCCGCCCCGACTCCTTCGACGACCCGCCCCTCCGACCCCTTCGCCCCGCCCCGGGCCGGCGCTTCCCTCGCCCCCGCCCGGGCCCGCACCGTCCCGTGTCCCGCCCCGTCCCTCGCAGGGAGATCCCGTCATGCCCAGAATGTCCCGGAAGACGGCCGTCGCGCTCGCGGCCTCCGCCTCGATAGCCCTTCTCGCCACCGCCTGCACCGGCCAGTCCGGCGGCGGCGGAGAGGACGACGCGTCCAAGGAGCAGACGATCAACTTCTGGCACGGCTGGAGCGCGCCGAACGAGGTCGAGGCCGTGAAGTCGCTCGTCGCGGGCTTCGAGAAGGCGCACCCCAACATCCACGTGAACATCGTCGGCAACATGACCGACGACAAGATCAACCAGGCGCTGCGCGCGGGCGGTGACAAGGCCCCCGACGTGGTCTCTTCCTTCACCACCAACAACGTGGGCAAGTTCTGTTCGTCCGGCGCCCTCGTCGATCTGAACCCCTTCTTCAAGAAGGCGCACATCGACCCGGAGACGACGTTCCCGAAGACGATGAACGAGTACACCCAGTTCGACGGCAACCGCTGCACGGTGCCGCTCCTCGGTGACGCGTACGGGCTCTACTACAACAAGGACGCATTCAAGAAGGCCGGGATCGCCTCCCCGCCGAAGACCTGGTCCGAGTTCGAGACCGACGCCAAGAAGCTGACGATCACCAAGGGCGACTCGTACTCCCAGCTCGGCTTCATGCCGGACTACCACGGCTGGGAGTCCACCACCGAGCACTACTTCGGGCAGTTCTCGCCGACGTACTTCGACAGCAGCGGCAAGTCGAACGTCGCCAAGGACCCGGCGTTCGCGGCCGGGTTCACCCTGCAGAAGAAGCTGGTCGACGAACTCGGCGGGTTCAAGAAGCTGGAGACCTACCGCTCCAAGCTCGGTGACGAGTGGGGGCCCAAGCACCCCTTCCACACCGGCCAGGTGGCCATGCAGCTCGACGGCGAATGGCGGCTCGGCATGGCCGAGGAGACCAAGCCGGACTTCGAGATCGGCGTCGCCCCGCTGCCCGTCCCCGACGACCAGGCGGACCAGTACGGCAAGGGCTACGTCACCGGCACGATCGCGGGCATCGCGTCCACCAGCCACAAGCAGAACGCGGCCTGGGAGCTGGTGAAGTACATGACCACGAACACGGACGCGGTGGTCGGCTTCGCCAACGCCATCCACAACGTGCCCTCGACGCTCGCCGCCCTCAAGTCGCCGAAGCTCAAGTACGACCCGCGGTTCAAGACGTTCCTGGACATCGCGTCGAACCCGAACTCGACGACGACCCCCGCCTCCATCAACGGCGGCACCTACCTCGTGACGATCCAGCAGTTCGGATACGACTACGAGAGCGGCAAGGCCACGGATCTGAAGGCGGGCCTCGCGGCCACGGCCAAGCAGATCGACACGGACATCGCGCAGGCGAAGTAGCCGCCCGGACATGAGTACTGTCACGCTCACCTCGAAACGCCGGCGCTCGGCGCTGGTGACCCTCGCCTTCATGTCGCCCTGGCTGATCGGCTTCGCGGTCTTCTTCGCCTACCCGCTGATCTCGACCGTCTACTTCTCCTTCATGCACTACGACGGCTTCAAGCCGCCGACGTGGAGCGGGACGAAGAACTGGCGCTACGTCTTCGAGAACTACCCGCTGTTCTGGCCCGCGTTGCGCAACACCCTGTGGCTGGTCCTCGTCATGGTGACCCTGCGGGTGCTGTTCGGACTCGGCGTCGGACTGCTGATCACGAAGATCAAGACGGGCACGGGTGTCTTCCGCACCCTCTTCTACCTGCCCTATCTGGCCCCGCCGGTGGCCGCCACGATGGCGTTCGCCTTCCTCCTCAACCCCGGTACGGGGCCGGTCAACTCGATCCTGGAGAAGGCCGGCATCACGGCACCCGGCTGGTTCAACGACCCCTCCTGGTCCAAGCCCGCGCTGACCCTGCTGGCCCTGTGGGGCATCGGCGACCTGATGGTCATCTTCATGGCCGCGCTGCTCGACGTGCCCACCGAGCAGTACGAGGCGGCCGAGCTGGACGGCGCCTCCGCCTGGCAGCGCTTCCGCTACGTCACGCTGCCGAACATCTCGCCCATCGTGATGTTCGCCGTGGTCACCGGGGTCATCCAGACCATGCAGTACTACACGCAGCCGCTGATCGCCGGAAAGGTCGCCTCGGGCGTCATCCAGGGCGCCGGGACGCAGTTCGAGCCCGGCTACCCCGACAAGTCGACGCTCACCCTGCCCCAGCTCGTCTACAACCTCGGCTTCCAGCGCTTCGACTACGGCTCCGCCTGTGTGGTCGCGCTCGTGCTGTTCGCCCTGTCCAT
Source organism: Streptomyces sp. NPDC127038 (assembly GCF_042725875.1). NCBI lineage: Bacteria > Bacillati > Actinomycetota > Actinomycetes > Kitasatosporales > Streptomycetaceae > Streptomyces > Streptomyces sp. NPDC127038. Next base: position 17,969 of record NZ_JBHXDQ010000034.1, read on the forward strand.
GGTGTTCACCGCGTTCCTGATGCGGCGCCGGGGCGGCCTCATCCAGGCAGGTGACTGACCGATGACCCAAGTACTCGACAAGCCGGTGGAGTTGGCCAAAGCCGTCTCCCCCGCCGAACGCACCGCGCGCCGCAGGGCCCTGCTGGAGTGGGTCGCGGTCCACTCCCTCGGCGTCGCGGCCGCCCTCTTCTTCGTGCTGCCCTTCGTGTTCGTGTTCCTGACCTCGCTGATGAGCGACAGCCAGGCGCTCAGCCGCGACCTGATCCCGCACACCTGGGAGTGGGGCAACTACCGGAAGGTCTTCGACACCCCCGGCTTCCTCACCTGGTGGAAGAACACCCTGCTGTACGCCGGCTTCGGCACGGTGCTCACCGTCGTGTCCTCGATCCCGGTCGCCTACGCGCTCGCCAAGTTCCGCTTCCGGGGCCGGAACCTGTCCCTGATGCTGGTCATCTCGATGATGATGCTGCCGCCCCAGGTGGTGATCATCCCGATGTACCTGTTCTGGGCGAAGCAGCTGGACCTGTCCGGCACCCTGTGGCCGCTGATCATCCCGATGGCGTTCGGGGACGCGTTCTCCATCTTCCTGCTCCGCCAGTTCCTGATGACCATCCCCAACGAGTACCTGGACGCCGCCAAGGTCGACGGCTGCGGGGAGCTGCGGACGCTGCTGAGGGTCGTCCTGCCGATGGCGCGGCCGGGGATCGCGGCCGTCGCGCTCTTCCAGTTCTTCTACGCCTGGAACGACTACTTCGGCCCGCAGATCTACGCCTCCGAGAACCCGGGCGCCTGGACGCTGAGTTACGGCCTGGAGTCGTTCAAGGGCGCGCACCACACCGACTGGAATCTCACCATGGCCGCGACCGTCCTGGTCATGGCCCCCGTGATCCTCGTGTTCTTCTTCGCGCAGAAGGCGTTCGTCGAGGGCGTCACGCTCACCGGAGTGAAGGGTTAACCATGAAACTCACCGTGGTCGGCGGAGGGTCGACCTACACCCCCGAACTCATCGACGGCTTCGCCCGGCTCAGGGACACCCTGCCCGTCGAGGAACTCGTCCTCGTCGACCCGGCCGCCGAGCGCCTGGAGCTGGTGGGCGGCCTGGCCCGCCGGATCTTCGCCCGGCAGGACCACCCGGGCCGGATCGTCACGACCTCCGACCTGGACGCGGGAGTGGAGGGCGCCGACGCCGTGCTGCTCCAGCTGCGCGTCGGCGGCCAGGCGGCCCGCGAGCAGGACGAGACCTGGCCGCTGGAGTGCGGCTGCGTCGGACAGGAGACGACCGGCGCGGGCGGACTGGCCAAGGCGCTGCGCACGGTCCCGGTGGTGCTTGACATCGCCGAACGGGTCCGCCGCGCCAACCCGGACGCGTGGATCATCGACTTCACCAACCCCGTCGGCATCGTGACGCGCGCCCTGCTCCAGGCGGGCCACAAGGCGGTCGGTCTGTGCAACGTGGCCATCGGCTTCCAGCGGAAGTTCGCCGGACTGCTCGGGGTCTCCCCCACCGATGTGCATCTCGACCATGTGGGCCTCAACCACCTCACCTGGGAGACCGGTGTGCGTCTGGGCGGCCCCGAGGGCGAGGACGTCCTGCCCCGGCTGCTCGCCGAGCACGGTGACGCCGTCGCCGCGGACCTGCGGCTGCCCCGCACCCTGGTCGACCGCCTCGGCGTGGTCCCCTCGTACTACCTGCGCTACTTCTACGCCCACGACGAGGTGGTCCAGGAGCTGCGCACCAAGCCGTCCCGGGCCGCCGAAGTCGCCCGGATGGAGCGGGAGTTGCTGGCCATGTACGGCGATCCGGCGCTCGACCGGAAGCCGGAGCTGCTGGCGAAGCGCGGCGGCGCGTACTACTCGGAGGCGGCCGTCGACCTCGCCGCCGCGCTGCTCGGCGGGGGCGGCAGCCCCTACCAGGTGGTGAACACGTACAACCGGGGAACCCTGCCGTTCCTGCCGGACGACGCGGTCATCGAGGCGCAGGCCGCGGTGAACGCCAAGGGGCCCGCCCCACTGCCGGTGCCGGCCGTCGACCCGCTGTACGCGGGCCTGATGGCGAACGTGACCGCGTACGAGGACCTCGCCCTGGACGCCGCGCTGCGCGGCGGGCGCGACCGGGTCTTCCGGACGCTGCTCGCCCACCCCCTGGTCGGCCAGTACGCCCTGGCCGACACCCTGACCGACCAGCTGATCGCGCACAACCGGGAGCACCTCGCGTGGGCATGACCTCGACGGAAACCGGTGCCGGGACGGCTGCCGGGTCCGGTCCCGCGGGCCTCGTCCTGGCCATCGACGCGGGGAACAGCAAGACCGACGTCGCCGTGGTCGCCGCGGACGGCACGGTGACCGGCACCGCGCGCGGCGGCGGGTTCCGGCCCCCGGCGGTCGGCGTCGAGACGGCGGTGGACGTCCTCGCCGACGCGGTGCGACGGGCCTTCGCCGAGGCGGGCGTCACCTCGGTCGGCCATGTCTCCGCCTGTCTCGCCAACGCCGATCTTCCGGTGGAGGAGGAGCAGTTGGCGGCCGCGCTGGAGGCGCGCGCCTGGGGCGCGGGGGTGGAGGTGCGCAACGACACCTTCGCGATCCTGCGCGCCGGGATCGCCGAACCGCGCGGGGTCGCCGTGGTCTGCGGGGCTGGCATCAACTGCGTCGGCATGCGGCCCGACGGCCTCACGGCCCGCTTCCCCGCCATCGGCCGCATCTCCGGCGACTGGGGCGGCGGCTGGGCGCTGTCGGAGGAGGCCCTGTGGCACGCGGCGCGGGCCGAGGACGGCCGGGGCGGGGAGACCGACCTGGCCCGCGCCCTGCCCGCGCACTTCGGTCTGGACTCCATGTACGCGCTCATCGAGGCACTGCACCTGGAGCACATCCCGGGAGCGCGGCGGCACGAGCTGACCCCGGTCCTGTTCGCCACGGCGGAGGACGGCGACCCGGTGGCCCGCGCGATCGTCGACCGGCTCGCCGAGGAGGTGGTCGCGATGGCGACGGTGGCCCTGAACCGCCTCGGCCTGCTCGCCGAGGAGACCCCGGTCCTGCTCGGCGGCAGCATCCTGGCCGCCCGGCACCCCCGGCTCGACGACCGCGTCCGTGAACTCCTGGCCGCCCGCGCCCCCAAGGCGGTCGCCCGGGTGGTCACCGCCCCGCCGGTCCTGGGCGCGGCCCTCCTGGGCCTGGACAGGGTCCGGGCCGAGAGCGGGATCCACGCGCGCGTACGGGCGTTCTACGAAGGGGGCTGAGGAGCCCGCGGGGTCCGCGGCGCCGGTGGCGGTCCCGCGGGCCCCGGAGCGCCGTGACCTGGCATGGAGGGGCGGGAACCAAACGGATCCGGAACACGTGTTCATGAGAAGGGGGGTGGCGCGGGGGAATCGGGCTGCGCCGTGATCCGAACAAGATCCAGGCAAGGCCTGTGCGGATGCCGGTACGGGCGGCGATACTTGCCGCCGTGCACGTTCGCCGGCCGGCCTCGCTTCCCGCGTCCGCGGTGGGCGTGACCGAGCGGATGACCATGGGGGAGGTCGACAGTGACACACCCGCAGCAGGGCGGCGCGGCGCCACCGGGGCGGGGCGCGCCCACGATGCCGTCCGTGCCGGCCCAGTCCGGTCCTGCGCAATCCGGTCCTGCCCAGTCCGGTCCTCCCCGTCCGCCGGACGGATCTCCTTCGCCGCAGGGCGGGTTCGGCGCCCCGCGGAACACCTCTCCCGCGCCCGGCGCGGCCCCGCGGCGCACGGCGTGGGCGGAGGGCGTGGACCGGCTGCGGGCCGCGGCCACGACGGAGCCGGGGCGGCTGCGGATCATCGGCGCCGTCCTCGCCCTGCTCGTCGTCGCGTTCGGAGCGGTCACCGCCTGGCAGATGACGGAACGTTCGGCCGCCGCGGACAACGTGCTGCACCGCAGCGAGCCGCTGAGCGCGAGCGCCGCCGACATCTACCGCTCGCTCGCCGACGCCAACACCGCCGCGTCCAGCGGCTTCCTGGCGGGCGGTCAGGAGACGCAGGCGACCCGTGAGCGCTACGAGGGGGACATCAGGACGGCCGCCGCGAAGCTGATCACCGCGGCCAACAGCTCCGAGGCCGGCTCCGCCTCGGCGAAGACGATCTCGCAGCTGAACGAGCTGCTGCCCGAGTACAAGGGCCTGATCGAGCGGGCCCGCGCCAACAACCGCCAGGGCTACCCGCTGGGCGGCGCGTATCTGCGGTACGCGAACGACACGATGCAGCACGAGATGCTCCCCCGGGCCGCGCAGCTCTACCAGCGCGAGAACCAGCGGCTGAACGCCGACTACGCCGACGCGAAGCCCTACCCGTGGGCCGCGATCGCCCTCGGTCTCCTCGCGCTCGCCGCCCTCGCCCTGGCCCAGCGCCGCAACTACCGCCGTACGAACCGGGTGCTGAACCAGGGCATGGCCGCCGCGACCGCCGCGTCCCTGGTCGTGCTGCTCTGGCTCACCGTCGGGCACACCCTGGCCCGGTCCGGGCTCGACGAGTCCTACGACCACGGGGTCCGTTCCCTGAACGTGCTGCACGACGCCCAGATCGCCTCCCTGAAGGCGCGGGGCAACGAGAACCTCACCCTGGTCAGCCGGGGCGCGGAGACCAAGACCCTGGCCGACGGCAAGACGACCGTCGATCTGTACGACTACAACTTCGACCAGGACATGAAGGCGCTCACCCAGGGCCTCGCCGTCGCGGCGGGCCTCGCGAACGACAGCTCGGGCGAGAAGCCCGTGCAGGCCGCGACCGCGAACATGAAGGTCTGGAAGCAGCGTCACGCGCTGGCCCGCAAGGCCGACAACGACGGCGAGTACCAGGTGGCGCTCGACCGGGTCATCGGCTCCGCCGACAAGAAGCCCACGGGCGAGTGCTTCGACGGCGTCGACACGAACCTGAGGCTCGCGCTCGACCACGAACAGGCCGAGTTCCAGCGGTCGGCGAGCGACGGCCTGGGTGCCATGACCGGGCTCCCGGCCGGCGCGGCGGTCCTCGGCGTGCTGGCCGCCGCGGGCGCGGTGCTCGGGATCGGCCGCAGGCTTTCGGAGTACCGGTGAGAGGGGGAACGGCGATGAACGCACGGCGCCTGAGGGCGAGCCTGCGGGGCTGGGGCGGCGTGGGCGCGATGGCGCTCGCCTGTGCGACGGCGCTCATCCTCGCGCTGATGCTGCCGGACTCCGCGCGCGGGGACGGCGGCTCGGGCACCGGCGGGGCGGGCCTCGCCCTGGGCACCCAGGCCAAGGCCGCCGACTGCACCGACCCGCAGAACCGCAGCCTCGCCCCCTCCGGCGCGGACGGGGCGACGATCGACGCCATCAAGAGCCGCAAGGACCGGCGGCTGATCGTCGGCGTCGACCAGAACAGCTACCACTGGGGCTACCGCGACCCGAACAACCCGAAGGCCGGCGGCGACCTGGAGGGCTTCGACATCGACCTGGTCCACGCGATCGCCAAGGACATCCTGGGCGACGAGAACGCGGTCCAGTTCCGGGCCATCCCCACCAGCCAGCGCATCCCCGCGATCCAGAGCGGCAAGGTCGACATGGTGGTGCGCACCATGACGATCACCTGTGAACGCCTGAAGGACGTCTCGTTCTCCGCGCCCTACTTCAAGACCGGCCAGCAGGTGCTGGCCCCGGTGAACTCCGGCATCACCGGGTACGACAAGAGCCTGGCCGGCAAGCGCATCTGCTCGGCGGACGGGTCCACCGCGAACGACCGTCTGATCGCGGACCGGGGGTCCGGCAGCCTCGCCTCCTCCGCCGTCGTCCTGCCGGCCGTGCCCAACCAGCTCGACTGCCTGGTGCGCCTCCAGCTCGGCGAGGCCGACGCGGTGGTCACCGACGGTGCCCTGGCCGCCAGCCAGGCCGCCCAGGACCCCACGGTCGAGCTCAAGGGCGGCACCTTCACCACCGAGTACTACGGAGTGGCGATGAAGCGGGGCTCCGACGATCTCGTACGCCGGGTCAACCAGGTCCTGGCCGACTACCGCAAGGACGGGTGGCGGCAGTCGTACGACAAGTGGCTGGCCCCGACCCTCGGGCCCGACTCCCCCTCGGAGAACCCGCCCGTCGCCGAGTACAGGCAACCCGCCTGACACGAACGGAGAGTTGCCCGGCCGCACACACCGAGCGGGCCGGGAACGCACGAGAACGAGAGGTGATCGATGGGCGTCACGGGACCCCCCGGGCCGGTGATGGACCGGGACGAGGCGGACCGTGCGCTGGCGCGCCTCGGCGCGGAGCACGAGGCCATCGAGACCTCGCTCCTCGCCCTCCAGGACCACGCGGGCCGAAGACTCCTGGAGGGGGCCGAACTCACCGGCTCGACCAAGGAGCGCTGGGCCTCGGCGGAGGCGTCGATCACCCTGCTGTGGGCGTACTTCGACGCCTACACGGACGCGCTGCGCTCCGCGCGCGAGATCCGCTCCCGGCGGCGCTGGTCCAGCCGTGAGGACCTGGTGGAGCTGACCGAGCTGCTGCGCGGTTCGGGCATCACGGTCGCCGGCTCGGCCACGGCCACCGCGAACGCGCCGACCCTGGCCGGCACAGGCAAGCTCAGTGAGCGGTTCTCGCTGGCGGCCCTGGTGGACCGGATGAACGAGCTGTACGCGGCCTCGCTCGACATGGTCGTCACCGCGGACGCCGTCTGGTCCGCGCTGCCCGCCCGGATAGATTTACTGGCCGCGGAGCTCCAGCGCACCCGCGCGCTCGCGCACTCCGTGGGCGTGCGCCCCGGCGAACACCCCTCGGGCGACGACCTGGAGCGGATCACCAGGACGCTGACCACCCTGCGCGAGCGAGTGATCTCCGACCCGCTCGCCTACTGGGTTCCCGCACAGGGGAGTTCGGCACCGGGCGGCGGACGTCCCGACACCACGGCGTACGACCGCGAGGCGCGCGCCCTGGAGGAGGTCCGCCGGGAGATCGACGCGGTCCTGACCGTGCGCCAGGACGCCGAGGCGCGGCTGGTGAGGCTGCGGGACGTGCTCAGCCGGGCCGACCGCACGCTCGCCGAGGCGCGCAGTGCCCGCGGCGAGGTCCTCGCCAAGATCGCCGCGTCCGAGGTGCCGGCGGTCAGCGGTCCGCCGACGGCGCTCCAAGAGCAGCTCGCGACGGCCGCGGAGTACCGCAGGCACGCGCAGTGGCACCGGCTCTCGCCGCTGCTGGAGGCGCTGGAGGAGAAGGCCGAGGACGAACTCCTGCGCGCCCGCGAGTCGTTGACGGCGGTCACCCAGCCGCTGGCGGTCCGCGCCGAGCTGCGCGGCCGTCTCGACGCGTACAAGGCGAAGGTCTCCCGGCACGGTTTCGCCGAGGACCCGTTCCTGGTGGAGCGCTACGACGCGGCCCGGCGGATGCTGTGGAGCGCGCCCTGCGATCTTCGGGTGGCGGAGGAGGCGGTGCTGCGCTACCAGCGGGCGGCGGCCGAGCTGCTGAGCCCGCCGGTGCCCGGGCAGGGCGGACCTCATGACCGTGCGGACCGGAGGGGGCCCGACGCGTGAGCGGTGAAGGGATGCGGTGTGAGCGAGCAGCCGGTGAGTGAGCGGACGTGCGGCCGGCCCGGCTGCGAGGGCTCGTACGAGGACATGGGC
>NZ_JBHXDQ010000034.1:25644-57513 GCF_042725875.1 Streptomyces sp. NPDC127038
GGCGGCGAACTGTACTGCGACACCTGCGGACTCGCCCCGGCCGAACAGAGCCAGGCCTCCGCCCGGTCCACGGGCACGCCCGGGCCCGGCACGGGCGGACAGCCGCAGGGTGGACGGACGTGCGGCCGGCCCGGCTGCGAGGGCTCGTACGAGGACATGGGCGGCGGCGAACTGTACTGCGACACCTGCGGACTCGCCCCGGCCGAACAGAGCCAGGCCTCCGCCCGGTCCACGGGCACGCCCGGGCCCGGCACGGGTCCGGCGTCGGCGGGCTCGTCCGCGCGCGGCGCGGCGGGCTCCGACAGCGGCAGCGTGCGCGGGGGTTCACGCGCCAGTTCGCGTACGTCCTCGCGCTCCTCGCAGTCACGGCGCTCGGTCTCCGGCCGGCTGTCGCGGTCGCTCTCGGGCCGGTCGACGGGCCGGTCGGTGTCGGTGCGCAGCTCCGGTTCGACGGCCTCCTCCTCCGGGCGGGGCAGGCTCGGCGCCGGGCTCGTCGAGGTCCCGGGCGTGCCGCGGCCCGACCCGCGCGGGATGGTCCTGGACAACCCGGAGGTGCCCGAGCGCAAGCGGTTCTGCTCGCGCTCCGACTGCGGTGCCCCGGTGGGTCGTTCGCGCGGTGAGAGCCCCGGCCGCACCGAGGGTTTCTGCACGAAGTGCGGCCACCCGTACTCCTTCGTGCCGAAGCTGCGCACGGGTGACATCGTGCACGGCCAGTACGAGGTGATGGGCTGTCTGGCGCACGGCGGGCTCGGCTGGGTCTACCTCGCGGTGGACCGCGCGGTGTCCGACCGCTGGGTGGTCCTCAAGGGTCTGCTCGACACGGGCGACCAGGACGCGATGGCGGCGGCGATCTCCGAGCGGCGCTTCCTCGCGGAGATCGAGCACGCGAACATCGTGCGGATCTACAACTTCGTCGAGCACCTCGACCAGCGGACGGGTTCGCTGGACGGGTACATCGTCATGGAGTACGTGGGCGGCAAGTCGCTGAAGGAGCTCGCCAACGGGCGCCGCACGGCGGACGGCAAGCGCGATCCGCTGCCGGTGGAGCAGGCCTGCGCGTACGGCATCGAGGCCCTGGAGGCGCTCGGCCATCTGCACAGCCGCAATCTGCTGTACTGCGACTTCAAGGTCGACAACGCCATCCAGACCGAGGACCAGCTCAAGCTGATCGACATGGGCGCCGTGCGCAGGATGGACGACGACGAGTCGGCCATCTACGGCACGGTGGGCTACCAGGCGCCCGAGGTGGCCGAGGTGGGCCCGTCGGTCGCCTCCGACCTGTACACGGTCGCCCGTACGCTCGCCGTCCTCTCCTTCGACTTCCAGGGCTACACGAACGTCTTCGTGGACTCGCTGCCCGACCCGGACCACATCGAGGTCTTCCGCCAGTACGAGTCGTTCTACCGGCTCCTCGTGCGGGCCACCGACCCCGACCCGGCGCGCAGGTTCGCCTCGGCCCAGGAGATGTCCGAGCAGCTGACGGGCGTGCTGCGCGAGGTCGTCTCGCTCCAGACGGGGCGGGCGCGGCCGGCGCTGTCGACCCTGTTCGGGCCCGAGACCAAGGTCACCGACACCGAGCTGTTCGGGAAGGCGGCCGGGGACGTGTCGGCCCTGGGGGCCCGCGTGGTCCCCGTACGGGCGAGAAGGGGCGCGTCCGCGCTGCCGCCGGGGACCGACGGGGCGGCGGGTCCGCTGCCGTCCGCTCCGCCGGCCTCCGCCGCCCTGGTCAGACCCGTCGCCGCGGCGGCGACCGCGCTCGCGCTGCCCGTGCCCCGGGTGGACCCGGGCGACCCGAACGCCGGTTTCCTCGCGGGGCTCATCGCGTCCGCTCCCGCGGAGCTCATCGCCGCGCTGCGGGCGGCCCCGGCCCCTTCGCCCGAGCTGCGGCTGAGGGAGCTGCGGGCGCTCCTGGAGATGGGCGGGACGGACGCCGCCGGCTCGGCCGTCGACGCGCTGGAGACGGATCACCCGGACGACTGGCGTGTGGTCTGGTACCGCGGTGTCACGGCGCTGGCGACCGGCGAGAACGAGATCGCGGCGCTGTCCTTCGACGCGGTCTACGACGCCTTCCCCGGCGAACCCGCGCCGAAGCTGGCCCTCGGCGTGTGCGCGGAGGTGCTCGGCCAGCTGGACAACGCCGCCGAGTACTACCGGCTGGTGTGGACGACCGACCCCAGCTATGTGAGCGCGGCGTTCGGGCTGGCCAGGGTGCAGCTCGCGGCGGGGGACCGCCCCGGCGCCGTACGCACCCTTGAGTCCGTTCCGGAGTCGTCGATCCACTACACGGCGGCGCGGGTCGCGGCCGTGCGGGCGCGACTGCGGCAGCGGCCGGTCACCGGGACGGCGGCACCGTTCCTCGACGAACTGACCGCGGCGGCCGGGCAGGTGGAGGCCCTCGACGGGTTCGGTCTTGACGCGGTGCGGCGCGAGCAGTTGTCGACGGAGGTCCTCGGCTCCGCGCTGGACTGGGTACTCTCCGGTAGCCAGGGTTCCGCTCCTGCTTCCGGGGTCGGAACCGCGCTGCTCGGCAGCGAGTTGGACGAGCGTGGCCTCCGTTTCGGCCTCGAACGTTCGTACCGGACGCTGGCCCGGCTCGCGCGGGGCGGCGAGGAGAGGATCGACCTGGTGGAACGCGCAAACCGTTACCGCCCCCGGACGTGGGTGTGATTGATGTCCCAGATGCCCCAGCCGACGGCCCTTTCACGGTGCCCCAGTTGCGAGGAGCCGCTGGAGGCGGCCGACCGTTTCTGCGGTGCGTGCGGCTACGACCTGTCGACGGTGCCCGCGCCGTCGCCGGACCATCCCACGATCGCCATGAACGGCGCCGCGGCCGGTCTCCCGCCGGCCGCCCCGTCCGTGGAACCGCCGCTCGCGCCGCGGCACGGCGGCCCCGACGCGTCCTCGCACCGTGCCGCCGACGCGCAGGGCGCCGGTCCTGACGGTTCCGAACTGCCGCACCCCGAACACCCGGAGCGCCCCGGACAGCCGCTGGGACCCGGGCAGTCGGAGCACCCCGACGGGGCGGAGCACCCCGAGCACGCGCAGGGCGATCCGGCGGGCATCCGGCCGCCGTCCCCCCGGCGACCCTCGGGACAGCCGACGGGCGTGCGGTTCGACAGGCCCTCGGAGCCCGACGAGTACCCGCTGGCCCCTCCGTCCGGCGGCCCGGGACCCGAGGTCCCCGCCGATCCCCGGACCGGTGACCTCCCGGCTCCCCCCGCGGGCGCCAAGGTGTGCGTGGCCTGCCGTGCGGGCCAGGTGGACACCGACGGCTACTGCGAGAACTGCGGACACGCGCAGCCACGGGAACGGGACCACATGGAGCAGGAGTTGGGCGCGGTCGCCGCGGTCAGCGACCGGGGTCTGCGCCACCACCGCAACGAGGACGCGTTCGCGGTCTCCTCGACCGCGCTGCCCGACGGCTCCCCCGCCGTCGTGGCGATCGTCTGCGACGGGGTCTCGTCCGCGACCCGCCCCGACGAGGCGTCGCTCGCCGCCTCCCACGCGGCGAACGAGGCGCTGCTCGCGGCGCTTCCGCTGGGCACGCATCCGCAGGCGGCCATGCACGAGGCGATCGTCGCGGCCTCGGCGGCCGTCAACGCGCTGGCCGGACCTGACACCGCCCAGGGCGAGCACGCGCCGCACGTGAACGCGCCCGCCTGCACCATCGTCGGCGGCCTGGTGACGTCCACGCTGCTGATCGTCGGATGGGTCGGCGACAGCCGTGTCTACTGGGTGCCCGCCGACCGGTCCGCGCCGCCGGCCCGGCTCACCGAGGACGACTCGTGGGCCGCGCAGATGGTCGCCGCGGGCCTGATGAACGAGGCGGAGGCGTACGCGGACGAGCGCGCCCACGCGATCACCGGCTGGCTCGGCGCCGACGCCTACGAACTGGAGCCCCACACCGTCTCGTTCAAGCTGGACCGGCCGGGTGTGGTCGTGGTGTGCACCGACGGACTGTGGAACTACGCGGAGACGGCGCGGGAGATGGCCGAGATCGTCCCCCTCGACGCCGCCGAGAGGCCGCTGCACGCCGCTCGCGTTCTGGTCGGCCACGCACTGGACGGCGGGGGCCACGACAACGTAACAGTGGCCGTCATGCCGTTCCCCGCACCCTCCCAGGGGGCAGGATCGGCCTGAGGCCGCGAACGAACGGGGGCGGCCGCGGACCGGAGGGGACCGGTCCGCATCCAGTCAGCACCTCCGCCGGGGGGCGGGGGCCCGAGGGGGACACAGAAGGCATGGCCAATTTCTCGAAGTCGAACGTGCCGCAGTTCTCGGTCGACGTGTACCAGAACGAGTACCTGCCGGAAGGCGGCCGCGAGGTCAACGCGATCGTCACGGTGAGCGCGACCGGCGGCGGCACCGTCGGGAGCGCGGTCGCCGCGCCGCACCTGTACACGCCGGGGCAGGCGCCGGACGCCGCCGTGGCGATCATGGTCGACTGCTCGGGCTCGATGGACTATCCGCCGGCCAAGATGCGCAACGCCCGTGACGCCACGGCCGCCGCGATCGACACCGTGCGCGACGGGGTCCACTTCGCCGTGATCGGCGGCACGCACGTCGCCAAGGAGGTCTATCCGGGCGGCGGACGGCTCGCCGTGGCGGACGCGGCCACCCGCGACCAGGCCAAGCAGGCGCTGCGCAGACTGAGCGCGGGCGGCGGTACGGCCATCGGCACCTGGCTGCGGCTCGCCGACCGGCTGCTCTCCTCCGCCGACGTGTCGATCCGGCACGGCATCCTGCTCACCGACGGCCGCAACGAGCACGAGTCGCCCGAGGACCTGAGGGCCGCGCTCGACTCCTGCGCCGGACGCTTCACCTGTGACGCGCGCGGGGTGGGCACCGACTGGGAGGTCAAGGAGGTCACCGGGATCGCCTCGGCCCTGCTCGGCACCGCGGACATCGTCGCCGACCCCGCCGCCCTCGCCGCCGACTTCACGCACATGATGGAGACGGCCATGGGCAAGGAGGTCGCCGACGTGGCCCTGCGGGTGTGGACGCCGGTCGGCACCGAGATCAGGTTCGTCAAGCAAGTCGCGCCCACCGTCGAGGAACTGACGGAGCGTCGCGCCGAGGCGGGACCCCGCGCCGGCGACTACCCGACCGGGTCGTGGGGCGACGAGTCCCGCGACTACCACGTGTGCGTCCAGGTCCCGACGGCCGGCGTCGGCCAGGAGATGCTCGCCGCCAGGGTCTCGCTGGTGATCCCGCACGGCGACGGCTCCGTGCAGAACCTCGGCGCGCAGGGGCTCGTACGGGCCGTGTGGACCGACGACATGGCCGCCTCGACGACCATCAACCCGCAGGTCGCGCACTACACGGGTCAGGCCGAACTGGCACAAGTCATCCAACAGGGTCTCGATCTCCGCAAAGCGGGAGATGTCGACGGAGCAACGGCCAAGCTGGGACGTGCCGTTCAACTCGCCGGAGCCTCCGGAAACGCCGATACTGCGAAACTCCTCGCGAAGGTGGTGGACGTGGTCGACGTCGCGGCAGGTACTGTGCGATTGAAAGCGCGTGTCGCGGAGGCCGACGAAATGACCCTCGAGACACGGTCCACAAAGACTGTTCGTGTAAAGAAGTAGCAGGAAGTAGCGAGCCCGGTTCCCGCTGGGATCCGGAGAAACCCGGTCATCACGACCGGAAAAGGAAGGGGGAAGGACCGACATGCCGACATGCCCGAACGGACACCAGTCGGGTTCCGACGATTGGTGCGAGGTCTGCGGTCACCGCATGGCCGGTTCCGTGCCCCCGCTCCCTCCGCCGCCGCCCGGCGGCGGGTACAGCTACCCGGCGCCCGGTTCGCCGCCGCCCGCGCCCGGCGCCCGGTCCGGCGTCCCGGACCCCAACGCCGAGCTCTGCCCGCAGTGCCGCACGCCCCGTGAGGGTGCCGCGCCGTTCTGCGAGGAGTGCCGGTGGAACTTCCTGACCAACACCGCGACCTCGTACACCCCGGCGGCCCCGCGTCCGCCCGCGGGCGCTCACGGCGGTCCGGGTGGTCACGGCGGCCCGGGTGGCCCGGCTGGACCTGGCGGCCCTGGCGGGCAGTCTCCGTACGGTGGTCCCGGCGGCCACGGCGGTCCCGGCGAGCAGTCGCCGTACGGCGGCCCTGGCGGGCCCGGTGGCCCCGGCGGCCAGAATCCTCCGCCCCGCTTCCCGCAGCCCGGCACGGGACAGCCCGGCGGTCCGGGTGCCGGTGGCCCCGGTCACGACCCGTTCGAGTACCAGAGCTCCCGGCCCTCGCAGATGAACCGCCCCGCCGAGCCGATCCCGTCGGGTCCGGGGGCGCAGCCGTACGGCGGCCCCCAGGGCTTCGGCGGCGAGCCGTCGCGGCAGGCGGCGCCGCCCACGGGCCCCGGTGCCCCGCGGCAGGCCTACACCCAGCAGCCCTCCCCGCCCTTCACCCAGGGCGGAGCCCCGCAGCAGGGCGGCCCCGGTCAGGGTGGCGCCGGCTACGGCGGCGGTGACGACGACTGGGTGATCACCCCGCCGACGTCCGGCGCGCCCGGCGGCCCCGGCGGTCAGGGCGGCCCCGGTCAGGGCGGCCCGGGTCAGGGAGCCGGCTACGGCTACCCGCAGCCCGGCGCCACCCAGGCCCCGCCCGGTCCCGGCTACCAGCAGCAGCCGCCTCAGCAGCAGCAGTCGCTGTCCTGGAGCGCGACCATCGCGCCGGACCGTGAGTACTTCATGGCGATGATGCAGCGCTCCGGGCCCGAGGCCGCGGGCCTGAACCTGCCCGCGTACTCGCCCGAGCTCCAGCGCCCGCTCCTCGGCAACCAGATCACGATCGGCCGCCGCCGGCACTCCACCGGCGAGTCCCCGGACATCGACCTGTCGGTGCCGCCGGAGGACCCGGGCGTCTCGCACCAGCACGCGGTCCTGGTCCAGCAGCCGGACAGCACCTGGGCGGTCGTCGACCAGAACTCGACGAACGGGACCACGGTCAACGGCGGCGAGGAGCCCATCCAGCCGTTCGTTCCGGTACCGCTCCAGGACGGCGACCGGGTGCACGTGGGCGCCTGGACGACGATCACGATCCGCCGGGACTGAGCACGCCCCTGCCGGGCCCACCGTGGCCCGGCAGGCCCCGTCCCCCGGCGTGCGACCGTGTACGACCGGCGCACGACCGACTCAGGGCAGCTTCCAGGTGTACGGCCCCTCGGGGTCGTCCAGCCAGGCCCTGACGCCCTCCTCGCCGACCGTGACCCCGTACCGCTCGCGCTGCGGCTGCCCCTCGCGCTCCCACAGCGCGTACGCGTCCTGCGGGTCCATCCGGCCCGCCGTCAGGGCCAGCAGGAAGCGGAACAGATCGTGGGCGCGGGCCCGGCGCGGCACCCCGCCGGCCCGGGCCGGCTCCGGCTCCGGTCCGGACCGGGTGGCTCCGCGCAGCGGCACGAAGAAGGCGGACGTGTGCAGGAAGCGTCCCTCGGCGTGGTCCGGATCCTCGACGTCCAGCGCGATCAGACCGGTGGCGAGCGGCGCGAGGACGCGCGCTCCCGGGTCGCACTGGGCCAGCCAGGGGCGCGGGATCGTGGTCAGGGTGCAGGTGGCGATGATCCGGTCGAAGGGCGCCCGCTCGGGGACCCCGCGCGCTCCGTCGCCGGTGACGACCGTCGGGTGGTACCCGGCGACGGCCAGATGGTGCCGGGCGGACTCCGTGATCTCGACGTCCAGGTCGACCGTGGTCACCGGCCCGTCGCCGAGCCGGTACGCGAGCAGCGCCGCGTTGTAGCCGGTCCCGGCGCCGATCTCCAGGACGGCGTCCCCGTCCCGCACCTCCAGCTCGGCGAGCATCTTCGCCATCAGCGACGGCTGGCTGCTGGAGGAGACCAGTTCCCCGTCCCGCACCCGGGTCGCCAGCGGGGCGTCCGCGTACGCGCCGCGCAGCCAGCGGTCCCGGATCCGCGGGTCCGGGTCCTCGCCCCACAGGCGCTCGTAGCCGCCGCTGACGCCGATGTAGTAGTACGGCACGAAGAGGTGCCGCGGGACGGTCTCGAAGGCCTCCCGCCAGACGGGATCGCCCTCCCAGGCCCCGCTGCGTTCGATCTCGCGCACGAGCGCCGCCCGCGCCGGAACGGCGGGGTCCTCGGGTCCGGGGCCGGTTTCGAGAGCGTGCGCGCCCATACCTCCACTGTGCTGCCGAACCGGTCCCGAGGCGAGCCCCGGACCGGCCGCCCCGTCTGAGAACATGGGAGCGTGAAAGAGATTCGGCGCGGCACGCTTCAGGAGCAGACCTTCTACGAGCAGGTCGGCGGCGAGGAGACCTTCCGGCGCCTCGTGCACCGTTTCTACGAGGGTGTCGCCGGGGACCCGCTGCTGAAGCCCATGTACCCCGAGGAGGACCTGGGCCCGGCCGAGGAGCGCCTCACGCTGTTCCTGATCCAGTACTGGGGCGGCCCGACGACGTACAGCGAGAACCGCGGCCACCCCCGGCTGCGGATGCGGCACGCGCCCTTCAAGGTCGACCAGGCCGCGCACGACGCCTGGCTGAAGCACATGCGGGTGGCCGTCGACGAGCTCGGCCTCTCCGAGGAGCACGAGCACACGCTGTGGAACTACCTGACGTACGCGGCCGCCTCGATGGTGAACACGGCGGGCTGACCGCCGCCTCCGGTGACCGGCCGCGCACGCCGGTCACCCGGACGCGCGCGGGGAGTCATCGCGAGGGGTCAGTTGACGGTGACGCCCAGTGCCCCGAGTCCCGCCCGGCGGACGGCGATCGACCCGAAGGGGGTCCGCAGCCGCAGCCAGGCCCCCGAGGAGTACAGCGCCAACGGGCCGCCGTCCGGGTCCCCTTGACCCGATGACCGTTCGCCCGTGAGTCCCTCGCCCTCGGCGGGGACGGCGCGGGGCGGCACGGGCCGCAGGAATCCCAGGGACTGCGCGGCGTGCGCGGCCCGCACGGGAAGCGCGGTGTCACCTACCGGCCGGGACCATATCTCCCGCCCCACCCGGTCGAGTTCGGCACGGGTACGCAGCTCGGGCGCCAACTCCTCGGTGCGCGAACGGAATTCGGCCACCACGGCGGCGACCTCGGCCCGTACGGCGTCCGGGGCGGGCAGCCCCGGCTCCGGCCGCCAGCCGCCCTGGGGCGGCAGCACACCGGCCCACGGGGGCCCGGTGACCGCGGCCGGGACGACGGCGGTCGCCGCCGGTTCCTCGACGGACTCCAGCAGTTCACCCGCGGAGACGGTCACGTCGAGCGTGACGTCGAGCCCGTTCTCGTACGGCTTGGCGAGCCGTGCCGTACGGATCGCGAGGACCTCGAACGACGGGGGCCGGCCGAAGACCGCGAGCGTGGTGCCGTGCGCCTTGAGGCGCACGGCGGCCGCGCGGTCGTAGTGGACGAGCCGGGAGAGGAAGGCGGCCAGATCGGCCGCCTCCCCCGAGTCGGCGAGGTACAGGACGGTCATGCCGCGACGGCCTCGTCCTCGTCGTCGCGGTAGGACTCCAGGAAGTCGCGTTCCTCGGCCGTGATCCGGCGAGGACGCTGCCGCTCGAAGTCGAACGGCACGATCACCGTCGACGCCGTGACGTAGACCTGGTCGGGGTCCTTGACCTCGTACGTGATCGTGAAGGACGCCGCACGGATCTGCGTCACCCAGAGCTCGATGTCCACCGGCGCGTGCCGGTGGACGAGCTGACGCTTGTAGTCGATCTCGTGGCGCGCCACCACGGACCCCTGCTTGAAGTCCTTCTCCGGGCGGAACAGGAAGTCGATACGGGCTTCCTCCAGGTACCGGAGGAACACCACGTTGTTGACGTGGCCGTACGCGTCCATGTCCGCCCAGCGCAGCGGGCAGCGGTAGATGTGGCGCAAGACCGATCAGCCCCGGGTCAGCTTCTTGTAGGTGGCACGGTGCGGGCGGGCGGCCTCGGCGCCGAGCCGCTCGATCTTGTTCTTCTCGTACGACTCGAAGTTGCCCTCGAACCAGAACCACTTGGACTCGCCCTCGTACGCGAGGATGTGGGTCGCGACCCGGTCCAGGAACCAGCGGTCGTGGGAGACGACCACGGCCGCACCGGGGAACTCCAGCAGCGCGTTCTCCAGCGAGGAGAGCGTCTCGACGTCCAGGTCGTTCGTCGGCTCGTCGAGGAGCAGCAGGTTGCCGCCCTG
Source organism: Streptomyces sp. NPDC127038 (assembly GCF_042725875.1). Lineage (NCBI taxonomy): Bacteria > Bacillati > Actinomycetota > Actinomycetes > Kitasatosporales > Streptomycetaceae > Streptomyces > Streptomyces sp. NPDC127038. Next base: position 35,765 of record NZ_JBHXDQ010000034.1, read on the forward strand.
CTTGAGGGTCAGCGCGAGGTTCAGGCGGTTGCGCTCACCGCCGGAGAGGACGCCGGCCGGCTTCTGCTGGTCGGGGCCCTTGAAGCCGAACGCGGAGACGTAGGCGCGGGAGGGCATCTCGACCTGGCCGACGTTGATGTAGTCGAGCTCGTCGGAGACGACCGCCCACAGCGTCTTCTTCGGGTCGATGTTCTCGCGGCTCTGGTCGACGTACGAGATCTTGACGGTCTCGCCGACCTTGATCGTGCCGGAGTCCGGGGTCTCCAGACCCTGGATCATCTTGAAGAGCGTGGTCTTGCCGGCGCCGTTCGGGCCGATCACGCCGACGATGCCGTTGCGGGGCAGGGTGAAGCTGAGGTCGTCGATGAGGACCTTGTCGCCGAAGGCCTTGGAGAGGTTGTTGACCTCGACGACGATGGAGCCCAGGCGCGGGCCCGGCGGGATCTGGATCTCCTCGAAGTCCAGCTTCCGCATCTTGTCGGCCTCGGCCGCCATCTCCTCGTAGCGCGACAGACGCGCCTTGGACTTGGCCTGACGCCCCTTGGCGTTGGACCGCACCCACTCCAGCTCTTCCTTGAGCCGCTTGGCGCGCTTGGCGTCCTTCTGGCCCTCGACCTTCAGGCGGGAGGCCTTGTTGTCGAGGTAGGTGGAGTAGTTGCCCTCGTACGGGATCGCGCGGCCGCGGTCCAGCTCCAGGATCCACTGGGCCACGTTGTCGAGGAAGTACCGGTCGTGGGTGACGGCGACGACGGTGCCGGCGTACTTCGCGAGGTGCTGCTCCAGCCACTGCACGGACTCGGCGTCCAGGTGGTTGGTGGGCTCGTCGAGCAGCAGCAGGTCGGGGGCTTCGAGCAGCAGCTTGCAGAGCGCCACGCGGCGGCGCTCACCGCCGGAGAGGTTGGTGACGGGCCAGTCGCCGGGCGGGCAGCCCAGGGCGTCCATGGCCTGCTCCAGCTGGGTGTCCAGGTCCCACGCGTTGGCGTGGTCCAGGTCGTCCTGGAGCTTGCCCATCTCCTCCATGAGCGCGTCCGAGTAGTCGGTCGCCATCAGCTCGGCGACCTCGTTGAACCGGTTCAGCTTGCCCATGATCTCGGCGGCGCCGTCCTGGACGTTCTGCAGAACCGTCTTGGACTCGTCGAGCGGGGGCTCCTGGAGCAGCATGCCGACCGTGTAGCCGGGCGACAGGAACGCGTCACCGTTGGAGGGCTGCTCGAGGCCCGCCATGATCTTGAGAACGGTGGACTTACCGGCACCGTTGGGACCGACCACACCGATCTTGGCGCCAGGCAGGAAGCTCAAGGTGACGTCGTCGAGGATCACCTTGTCGCCGTGCGCCTTGCGCGTCTTGCGCATGGTGTAAATGAACTCAGCCAAGAGAAACCGTCCGGACGCTTGAAATCGGCAGTGGGCAGATACACCCCATCTTGCCTGACTGCTACCCCTCGGGGGAAACCCGTTCGGCGGGGGCGCTCTGACCTGGGGTTCTGCTGCCGGCTTCCGTAGCCCGGCTGTCACTGTCGGTGGCCATGGGCCGCCATCGGCCGCCGTGACAGCCTTCACCTGCCACCCGCGCAGGCAGTCCCGTGCCGCTCCCCGCTCTCGGGGAACTCAATGGATGCGGACCGGCGGCGGTTCTACGATCAGTGTGCCTGCGTCGGCCGGCGCGCTGTAGACCCGCAGCACCGGCCCGTTGTGGAGGGGACCAGCCCGTTCGAGCCGGGCCAGGTGGGCCGCCCGAGGCGTCCGTACAACCGTTTCCCCAGGTGGAGGGTCTTGTGCACGCCCGGACCCCAAGCGTGGAGGTCCGGCCACCTGCCGCCTCTGGAGAACCATGCACAACCGTACGGCCGCGGCCGCCACCGTCGGCAGCCTTGCGCTGCTCGCCCTCCTCGCGCCTTCCGCGCAGGCGGACACCCACAAGGGCGACACCGCCTTCACATCGGTGACCTTCAGCAAGACCACCGTCAACGTCGGCGTCAGCGCAGTCCAGAAGCTGACCGCCTACGCAACGGTGAAGGACAACTCCGGCATCAAGACCGTCACGGGTCTCAAGCTCGTGAGCCCCGACAGCCGTATCCAGTTCGCGAAGTCGTCGACGTGCACGCGCCCCACGTCGACGACCATGAAGTGCACCTGGTCGTACAACCTGGACCCCGACAGCGCTGACGACTACTTCGACCTTCGCAACAGCTCGGCCGGCACCTGGCACCTCGACGCGGAGGCCGCCGCCAACGACGGTGACTTCTACACGCTCAACAGCAGCGTCGCGATGAAGATCAAGCGCTTTGCCAAACTGACGACGACCCAGGCAACGCCCGAACCGGTGGCCAAGGGCAAAACGCTGACGGTGACCGGCGCCCTGACCCGGGCCGACTGGAACACCAACACCTATGTCGGCTTCGCCGCCCAGAAGGTCTCCCTGCAGTTCAAGAAGTCCGGTGCCTCGACGTACACCACCGTCAAAACGGTGACCACCGACAGCGCCGGCAAGCTGAGGACGACGACCACGGCGAACGCCTCCGGCACCTGGCGCTGGTACTTCGCGGGAACGGGCACGACCAGCTCGGCGACCGCATCGGGCGACGGCGTCGCGTTGAAGTAGACCCGCTCTCGGACCGGCCGGAACGAGCACCCGGCGGGCCACCCCCAGGGGACGGCCTTCGGCCGTCCCTCTGCCCGGTCGCCACCAGTCTCGCTCAGTGGTCCTTGGACTGCGAAGAACCCCCGGGTGATCGACCCGGGGGTTCTTCGCACAGAGCAGGTACCCAGAGCCGAACGTGCCTCTCAGCTAGGGAAGTTCAACGCCCCCGCAACGCCGTCAGGCACCCGCAGGCCACCATGATCGACGAGGTCGTAGCATCCCACTGTAAGTGGATCCGCCCTACATTGCGGGGAACAGAGAGGGCACGCGTAGGTTATGGACAGCTTTGCAGGACCGACCATCCTGATAGCGGTTGCCGCAGTGATCGTCGTTCTCAAATACCGTCGGCGCATGGCCGGGCAGGCCGCTCTGGTCGCGGTCAGCGGAACCCCCGGCCGCATCGCCGTTGCGATGGCCTTCGCGGCCAGCTGCGCCGGGGCCTGGTCTCAAGGTCCCTCGGTCGTCAACGCGGTCGTGCTGGGCTTGAGCCTTGCCCTGCTGACCGGAGCTGCCGCCGAATTCCTGGCACGCAGGAACACCCGGCGCAGTTGACGCCAGTCCCGGGCATCGGCCCGGGGCAGGTCTCAGGGAGACCAAGCAGAGGGCTAACCATGGGGGAACCCACCTGGTTGGCCCTCTGCCTGCTTGGATCCCGGACATGGAGATGACGACGAGTTCCGCTGTTCCTCGCTCCGGCGACTCCGACTCCGAGCGCCTGACGGCCTTGCTGGAGCGTGCCGCCACGGGCCGGGACGGCCAGGCGTGGAGCGATCTGTGGACGGAGCTCTACCACAACGGCTCCCTGGACGTCGCTGATCCGCTGGTGCTGCCCACGCTGGCCGACGTGTCGGAGAACGGCGACGCCGGTGAGGCGGCTTCGGCCCTCCACCTGGCCGGCGCCCTCCTCGTCCAGGCCGACCAGCGGCACGAGACCCGGAACCTGCGGCACGCATACGCATCGGAAGTCGCACGTCTCCTGACCTCCGCGAACCGATGGCGCCAGTCCGCCCCCGACCGGAACGACTACTGCCATCTGGTCGAGGCGATCCTGAACCTGGAGGGCGAGATCTCTTGGGCAGAGGACCTGTTCTGGGGGCTCGTAAGCGGCGAGTACGAATTCGAGTGCCCCGATCCCGACGGCTGCGCGTCGCTGTGGGTGATGATCGGAGAGCGTGGTCACTTCAGCGCGGCGGAGGATGACGCCCTTCCCGGCGACACAGGTACCCTCCCCCTCCGTCCGGCCGGCCCCGGTGCCCTGGACGGCCTCGGCCGACGCCTCCACGACCTCGCCGTGGCCGACGGCCATCCGGAAGTCGCGCACGCCCTGACGTACGCCTTCGGCGAGGCGACCTGTCCTGAGTGCGGCCGACGCTTCCCGGTAGCCGAGCAGATCGCGGCCGCTTCCCTCTGATCCGCCCGAGAACCGCCTCGCGGGGGAACGTCAACCTGCCCGTTCACCCGCCACGGGCGCAGAGCCGCGAGCACCCACCGCACCTTCCCCACCACTCACCGCGACCCCCACGGCCTCGCCTCGTGCCCCGCCCGCCCAGGAGGGACACTTCTCTTGAGGGGCTGAACGAGTCTCCGCGGGGGTTCACCGGGGGCAGCGGCTTCGGAGGTGATCGCGATGACACAGATGACAGCGATGCAGGCACGGACCACGGTCGGCTGGCATGTCGAGCTGGAGTTCCAGGAGGACGACCACCGCACGCGCGCGGCCGCCCTGCTCCGCCTCCCCGACGGAAGCGAGGTACGCGCCCACGGTTACGCCAGCCGCCACCCCTCCGACTCGAACCAGCCCAGGGTCGGCGAAGAGGTCGCGGGCGCGAGGGCGCTGAACGAACTCGCCATGCAACTGCTGACGAAGGCCCACGACGAGATCGACGCGGCGTCGGGCAGAACGTCCCACACGCTGAGGTGACCCCGGCGGGCGAAGACTCCGACTCCCCACGACCCGCGCGCGGAACGACCTGCTCCGACACCGGCGGGATTGCGGCTCCCGCCGGCGGGCTATGAAGCACCCATGGGTCTGACTGGTCAACTGGCGGCTTTGCTGGGCGTGGCGGTGGGTGCCGTGCTGTCGATGGCGACAACCATGGTGGTGGAGAGGGCGCGCTGGCATCGCGAACAGTCCGTCCGGTGGGACGAGCATCGGCTCGGCGCGTACGCCGAGTACGCCCATGCGGTGAAGGAACTGGCGCACCGCTACCGGCGCATAGCGGTCGCCAAGGGGATAGCCGCGAGCGGCGCCGCACCGCTGGAACCCACCGCCGAGGTTCTCGCCGAAGCGGCGGAGGCCGAGGTCAAGCGCTCGGCGCTCGCGGAGAGGGTGTGGATGCTGGGGGACGTCAAGGCGAACACGGCGGCTGTCAGGTTGAACCACTGCCTGTGGCACCTGGAATGGCTGGCACGCGAGCTCCCGACGAGAGACCCGGGCGGCTGGGACCAGGCCTACGAGGATTTCCGCCAGGCCCGCCAGCACTTCCTGCAACTGTCCCGCGCCAGCCTCGGAGTACAGGGCGCCCGCATATCCGAAACGGTGCCTTGGCCACCCGCCTGGAGAGGCGATCTCACCCAGGGCGAACGGCCTTGAGTCTCGGGACCCGTGCACTGCCGCGAGAAAGCCCTGTCGTGAGGAAAGCCCTCAGTGTGCCCCGGCAAGCCGTAGCTCCCGGCCGAGCGGGACGTCCGCCCAGGGAACAGCCCCTGACTTGAAATGGCGTGACGGAGCCACCAGAGGCCCTTCCGAGCCACCCGCCGCCGGCCAGGGCTTCTTTCGGGAAGGTGTTCGAACCCTCGTCGTAACGTGCTCCGAGTCCGACCTGCTGCTGAGCGGTATCGGCACCTCATGCGGGGCCAACCGGTTCCCCGGTGTTCCCCGTGGTTCCCCGCACGATCCGGCACGGCCTCTTCGTCGATGGTCTCCGGCAGAGGGATGGTTCTGCCGTTGACGCGGTTTCCTGACGTCCGGTCACCGGCGTCACCCTGCCGTACAACCGTTCGTCCCCTTTGGCGGTCTCCTGGGGCGCAGCCCTGATCTGAACGGCAGATGTCCCTGGGCTGATGTGGGACGAAAGGGCGGACGTATGCGCAGAGTTCGGAAACTGGCCTCGCTGGCCACGGTCACGGCCGTGTCGGTGGGCACGGTCGTCCTGGGCGCGGGCGGTCCTGCCGCTGCGGCACCAGTGTCCAAGGCTTCGGCGGCCGGCAAGTCGGCCGACTTCAACAGGGACGGATACGGCGACCTGGCCGTCTCGGCGAGCGGCTACGTCGCGGTGATGTACGGGACGAAGACGGGTCTCAGCGCCTCTCGGCACCAGGTGCTGTCCGGCAGATCGGGCGGCCAGAGCTCGTACTCCTACTTCGGCGACCTGATGGCGACGGGGGACCTGGACGGCGACGGTTACGACGACCTGGTGGTGGGCGACGACGGCTCGGTCCCGTCGATGTCGATTTTCTGGGGCGGCCCCAAGGCGCTGTCCGGCCGCACCCTCCTGTCCTTGCCCCCCAGCACGATGGCCGTGGGCGACTTCGACGGCGACGGCAAGAACGACCTCGTCGCATCCTCGAGCACGGCCTACGGCGGGGTGGAGACCCGGCTGTTCCGGGGCCCGTTCGGCCGGGACGGCACGAACGCCTCCACCAGCCTCGTGAACACCGGGATCTCGCCCGGCAGCCTGGCGGCCGGGGACGTCAACGGCGACCACGTGCTCGACCTGCTCTCCGTGGGAAGACACGGCGACACCGCCGACGCCTCCCTGATACTCGGCTCGAAGAACGGCTTCGGACCCCCCAAGGACTTCTCCACCAAGGTCAACTCGGGGAGCCTCGCGGACGTCGACGGCGACGGCTACGCCGACGTCGTCCTGGGCGCCGGACTGGAGGGCTACCAGCCCAAGGGCGTCGTGGGCGGCTCGGTCATCGTCCACTACGGCAGCGCGGGAGGCGTGAGCAGCACCCGCAAGCCGGTGCGCATCAGCCAGGACACCGCCGGGGTCCCCGGCGCCGGCGAGGCGTACGACCGGTTCGGCTACGGCCTGGACACCGGCGACGTCAACGGCGACGGCTACGCCGACGTCGCGATCGGAGTGATGCAGGAAAGCATCTCCGGGGTCAGCACGACCGGCGCGGTGACCGTGCTGCGCGGCTCGTCCAAGGGCCTGACCGGAACCGGTGCCGTGTCCTGGCACCAGAACACGGCCGGAGTACCGGGTGCCAACGAGTCCTACGACATGTTCGGATCGCAGGTCTCCCTGGTCGACATGAACGGTGACGGACGAAGCGATCTCGTCTCCAGTACGGATCACGAGAACGGGAACGAGGGCAACCTCTGGTACTTCAGGTCCGACAGCAAGGGCCTGACCACGAACCAGGTCGTCTCCGTCGGCCCCAAGACCGTCGGACTGACCGCCAAATACCGCTACTTCGCCCGCTGGATGACCAAGTAACCCGACACCCGAACCGGCCCGGACAACAAGGGACCCCCAGGTCCAGCCCGGTCCCGAAGCCTGGCGGTCCTGCTCCCACAAGAACACCAGAGCGCTGCGCAAGGCCGTCCTGCCCCCGCACGTCTTCGACTCGCCGACGGATCGGCGGGTCGGCGGGTCTACGACAACCGACACGCACGCCTGACCAAATGGCTCAACGACGGGATCCCGCCCGCTCAGGTCGCGGACTGGGCCGGCAGCAGCGTCCCAGTGCCCCTGGCGGCCTACGCCCGATGCGTCGAGGGACAGCTGCCTGACTTGAAAAGGCGCCTCGGAGCCGCGGGAGATCTTCCCGAGCCACCCGGCACGGACTGAGGCTCCTCGCCGAAAACTTTGACACGTATTCGACAGGGCCACCCGCGAAGACCCGGTGACAGCCGTACGACCCCGGACCCGTCCCTTGATCATCGGGAAGGTGTTCGGGGTCTCGCCGTATCGAGTGAAACATGATCTGACCAGCAAAAAGCCCTCCCGTACGGGAGGGCGGAGACTGGCGCCCCCGGCAGGACTCGAACCTGCGGCCAAGCGCTTAGAAGGCGCCTGCTCTATCCACTGAGCTACGGGGGCCGGTTGTGTCGGCCTGTGTCCTGGTGCCCGGGTGTGGGCGGATCCGTGACCTTGCCGGGGACAAGGATAGGGCTCCCGCATCCCTGCCCCTCATACTTCGCCTCCGTGGCTCGATGTGGAGGTTCAGTGAAGCGGTCCTGATAATCGCAGGCGGGTACGAATCGTGCACCGCTTTTGGCGTCTCGCGCATCGGGTGTTGTGCACTCGTTATGCCTGCGTCCCAGTCATCCCTTCCGCCCCGTGTGTCCTGTCGGCGCGCAGACATACCCATATGCTTCAGAAAGACTCCAAAATTGGGCATTCTTCGCATGTGGTGACCTTGGACGTACGGCCTCAGCTGCTCGACGCACTTTCCGCCCTGCGCGACCGTGTCGCCGCCGCACGCTTTCCGCTGCCCCTGGCAGGGGCTCCACGCGCGCGTGCCAACCGCGACGAACTGCTCGCACAGCTCGACGACTATTTGGTGCCCCGGTTGAAGGAACCCGAAGCACCCCTTCTGGCCGTCATCGGAGGGTCCACCGGTGCCGGCAAGTCGACCCTCGTCAACTCTCTCGTGGGACGGCGGGTCAGCGAAGCGGGCGTACTGCGCCCGACGACCCGTACACCCGTGCTGGTGTGCCATCCGGAGGACCATCACTGGTTCAGCGGCATGCGCGTGCTGCCCCAGCTCACGCGCGTGTGGATGCCCCATCAGGAGCCCGGCGACGATCTTCCCGCCCTCAACGAACGCGGGGAGCGGGTGCTGCGCATCGAGACCGCCGACACGCTCCCCCGCGGCCTCGCCCTCCTCGACGCGCCCGACGTCGACTCCCTGGTGGCCGACAACCGGGTACTGGCCGCCGAACTGATCTGCGCGGCCGACATCTGGGTGATGGTCACGACGGCGGCGCGGTACGCCGACGCCGTGCCCTGGCATCTGCTGCGTACCGCCAAGGAGCAGAAGGCGACCCTGGTGACGGTCCTGGACCGGGTGCCGCACCAGGTGGTGTCCGAGGTCTCACGGCAGTACGGGGCCCTGCTGGCCAAGGCCGGACTCGGTGAGGCGCCCCGCTTCACGGTGCCCGAACTGCCCGAGTCCGCCTGGGGCGGAGGCCTGCTGCCCGCCACGGCCGTCGCTCCCCTGCGCGCGTGGCTCACGCACCAGGTCCAGGACCCGGGGGCCCGGCACGGCGCCATGGCCCGTACCGCCCATGGCGTCCTCGACTCCCTGAAGGCCCGGATGCCCGAGCTGGCCAGCGCCACCGCCGCGCAGTACGCCGCCGCGACACGCCTCACCGCGGCCGTGGAAGGCGCCTACGACAGCGAGCACACGCGCGCGAAGGGGCGGCTTCAGGCCGGGGCCGTGCTCGCCGGGGACGCTCTCAAGCGCTGGCGCGCCTATCCGCTCGACTGCACCGCCGAGGAGCTGCTGGACGCGCTCGTGGAGAGCCTGTCGGCCCTGCTGCTGTGTTCCGTCACCGCCGCCGACGAACGCGTGGACAACGCCTGGCGCCGCGAACCGGCCTCGGGCGCGCCGGAGCTGGCGGACCGTGATCCGGCGCTGGAGAGCGCGGAGCACCGGATCGGTCTGGCCGTACGGCGCTGGCGACGCGTCCTGGAGGAGTACGCCGAGGACGAGGTGCGCGACCTCGACAAGAGTGTCGCGCCGGACTCCGCGGTGGTGGCCGCGCTGGTCGCCACCGCCCTCCTGGGCGGCCGCAGGGCGCGCAGCGCGGGCGAGGGGCTGGCCGAGCGGATCGGGGCGCACGGGGCGCTGCGGCTGCGCGACAAGGGCGGCCGGCTGCTCACGGAGCTGGTCGACAAGGCGCTGCACTCCGAACGCGAGCGTCGTCTGGCGCCCCTGGAAGCACTCGAGGTCCATCCGGAACCCCAGGCCGAACTCATCGCCGCGCTGTCCGTACTTCAGAAGGAGAGGTGACCGCGGTGACCGCCGTCACTGACCACACCGACCAGGCCGACCGCCCCGGAGACGGCCGTTCCGGGGACAACGGTCCCGGAGACGGACCCCCTGGAGACGGCCCCTCTGGAGACGTGCCCCCTGGAGAGGGCCGGCCCGGAGAGAGCCGCTCGGAGAACGGCCGTCCCTCGGAGGAGCACCCCGAAGGGCGTGCCGAGGCCGGCTCCGCGGACCGTTCCGAAGGCCGTTCCGAGGGCCGTTCCGAGGGCCGCTCCGAGGGCCGCTCCGAAGGCGGTGTCCGGGAAAACGCCCCTCTCCAGGGGGACGCCCCGGACGGCCGGCCGGCTGCCGGTGGCGGAGGCGCCGGCCGCGGTGAGCGGAGCGGGAACGGCGCGGCCGCGCGGAACGACCCCGCGCGCGCGGAGGACGGCCCCGTCTGGGACGACGGCCTGATCGCGCGGCGCGTCACCGAGACGGCCCCCACCCGCTACCAGACGCCGTCGGCCGAGGCCAAGGCCGCCGTCGGCGCCGTACCGGCCCCGCTCTCCTACGACGCCCCGCTGCACTCGCGCCTGGACGCGCTCCGCGAGCTGGTGGGCCTCTCGCGCGCGCGTCTGGACAGCGGGACGCTCGCCGAGGCCGGCCGGGTCCTGGACGAGGCGGCGGCGCGCCGCCGGCTCTCCGGGGAACACACCGTCGTCGCCATCGCCGGAGCGACGGGCAGCGGCAAGTCGCAGCTCTTCAACGCGCTCGCGGGCGTGGCGATCTCGGAGACCGGCGTCCGCAGGCCCACCACGTCGGCGCCCATCGCGTGCACCTGGAGCGACGGCGCGGCCACCCTCATCGACCGGCTCGGCATTCCCGGAAGGCTGCGCAGGCGGCCCTTGCAGAGCGCCGAGGCGGAGGCGCAGCTGCGCGGCCTGGTCCTGGTCGACCTGCCCGACCACGACTCGGCGGCCGTCCAGCACCGTGCGCAGGTGGACCGGGTCCTCGGGCTGGTCGACGCGGTCATCTGGGTCGTGGACCCGGAGAAGTACGCGGACGCCGTCCTCCACGAGCGCTATCTGCGGCCGCTGGCGGGACACGCGGAGGTCACCTTCGTGGTCCTCAACCAGGTGGACCGGCTCCCGGGGGAAGCCGCCGACCAGGTCCTCGACGACCTGCGGCGGCTGCTCGACGAGGACGGCATGGCGCTCGGCGAGTACGGGGAACCGGGTGCGACCGTCCTCTCGCTGTCCGCTCTCACCGGGGCCGGGGTCCCCGAACTGCGGGAGTGTCTGGGTCAGTTCGTGGCGGAGCGCGGGGCCGCCGCACGGCGTGTCTCGGCCGATCTCGACGCCGCCGCGGCCCGGCTGCGGCCCGTCTACGCGACGGGGCGGCGGGTCGGGCTGAGCGAGGAGGCGCGGGACGAGTTCGCGGACCGGCTCGCGGACGCGGTCGGCGCGGTGGCGACCGGGGAGGCCGCCGAGCGGTCCTGGCGGCGCAACGCCAACCGGGCCTGCGGGACGCCCTGGCTGCGGCTGTGGCGCTGGTATCTGGAACGGCGCGAGCCCCCGACCGGGCGTCTTCCCGTACGGGCTCCGGCGGACGAGGAGGCCACCGCGCGCCAGCGGGTGGAGCAGGCGGTGCGTACGGTCGCCGACCGGGCCGCGTACGGGCTTCCCGCGCCCTGGGCCCAGGCGGTCCGCGAGGCCGCCGTACGGGGCGCCCAGGGGCTGCCCGAGGCGCTGGACGACATGGCGGCGCGGGCCACGGCGCCGGCGGGACGTCCGCCGAGGCCGGGCTGGTGGCCCGTCGCGGTGCTGGCGCAGGCCGCGATGACGATCGTCCAGGTGATCGGCGGGCTCTGGCTGGTGGGTCAGATCATCGGGGTCATGTCCCCGAATCTCGGGGTTCCGGTGCTGCTGATGCTGTCGGGCATCGTCGGCGGACCGGCCGTCGAGTGGGCGAGCAGAATGGCGGCCCGCGGGCCGGCGCGGCGCTACGGCCTGGAGGCCGAGAGACGCTTGCGCGAGGCGGCCGCCGGATGCGGCAGGGCCCGGGTGCTGGATCCCGTGGCGGCGGAGCTGCTGCGGTACCGCGAGGTGCGGGAGCAGTACGGGCGGGTCGTGGGGGCCGGGACGACGTCGGGCACGGCGGTGGGTACCCCGGTCGGGTGACGCGGATTTCCACAACCGTCCGGCGGCGCACAGCGTCGAGCGGGCCCGGCCCGGCGGAGGCAGTCTGATCCCGCGGCGACCGCAGCGCATGGCGGCCGCCGCGGCAGACGCAACCGCACGGGAGGGATCGACGATGAACGAGACGATGGTGTGCGCGGTGGGCAATGTGGCGACACGGCCCGTGTACCGGGACCTGGCGAACGGCGCCTCGGCGCGGTTCCGGCTGGCGGTGACCTCGCGGTACTGGGACCGCGAGAAGAACGGGTGGACGGACGGGCACACCAACTTCTTCACGGTGTGGGCCAATCGCTCCCTCGCCACGAACGTCGGGGCCTCGGTGTCGGTGGGTGATCCCGTCATCGTGCAGGGCAGGCTGAAGGTGCGTACCGAGACGCGTGACGGGCAGAGCTGGACGTCGGCGGACATCGACGCGGTGGCGATCGGCCACGACCTCTCCCGCGGTACGTCGGCGTTCCGGCGTCCGTCCAAGGAGGGCGAGCCGGCCGCGGCGCAGCGCCCCGAACCCAGTTGGGAATCGGACCCGGAGACCGGCCCTGAGGGCGCGTCCCAACCACGTCCGGAACCGGCCGGGGTGACGTGATGTCAGAGACAGACCCGATCTGACCGAACTGCGGCTTATCGACAAATACACGGCGGACGGCCTTCGTGGATTTGTCGATAGGCCCAGCTCACGAAGCTGATCGCGATAACGATTCCGAGTCAGATCGGTTATCGGATGACATGACTGGGGGGAGCGATGCGGGGCTTCTTTAGGATGCCGAACACAGCTTTCGGGGCTTCTGATTCTGCTGGCGGGACCGTCCCCCATGTCAAAGGGTCCTGCGCGAAGGGGAATTCTGTGTCTTCTGCGTTCTCTGTCCTGTCCGCGCGAGGGCGAGGGGCAGCCCGTCTCGCCGCAGCGGCCTTGGTGTGGGGGCTCGCCGCCGCGGGGACGCTCTCCGCGGCCGGCACGGCCGCCGCCGACGAGATCCCGCAGAGCCAGGGCGGAGCGACCGCCACCATCGGAGACCTGAAGACGTACGGTTCGGCGATCATCCACGATCACGGCGAGGACTCCTGGGTCTCGGCCGGCCTGTTCGAGATGACGGTCGAGGACGGCGGCATGCTCCAGACCTACTGCATCGACCTCCACAACCCGACCCAGCGGGACGCCAGATACCAGGAGACCTCCTGGAGCGGCACGTCGCTGAGCGGCAACAAGGACGCGGGCAAGATCCGCTGGATCCTGGAGAACTCCTATCCGCAGGTGAACGACCTGGCGGCGCTGGCGGAGAAGGCCGGGGTCTCCGGTCTCACCGAGCAGGACGCGGCCGCCGGCACCCAGGTGGCGATCTGGCGGTACTCGGACGGCGCCCACGTGGACGCCGCCGACCCGCGGGCCGAGAAACTCGCGGACTACCTCCAGAAGAACGCCCGGAACCTCGCCGAGCCCGAGGCCTCGCTCACGCTGACCCCGGCCGCGGTGTCCGGCCGCCCCGGTGAGCGGCTCGGCCCGGTCACGGTGCACACCAACGCGGGCAGCGTGACGGTGACCCCGCCCACCGACATCGCCGCCGGGGGTGTGAAGGTCGTCGACAAGGACGGCAGGCCGGTCACCTCCGCGACGAACGGCAGCCGCCTCTACTTCGACGTGCCGGAGAAGGGCGCCGACGGTTCCACGGCCCTGACCGTGCAGGCCTCCACGACCGTGCCGGTCGGCCGCGCGTTCACCTCGGACACCCACAGCCAGACGCAGATCCTCGCCGGCTCCAGCGAGTCCACCGTCTCCGCCACCGCGACCGCGGACTGGGCGGCGAAGGGCGCGATACCCGCGCTGTCCTCCCGGAAGGACTGCGCCAAGGGCGGCGTCGACATCACGGCCGCCAACAAGGGCGACCAGGCGTTCACGTTCGAGCTGATGGGCGTCGAGCACACCGTCGCGGCGGGCATATCCGAGACGCTCACGATCCCGCTCCAGGAAGACCAGGCCTACGACTTCACCATCGGCAGCACGGACGGTGGCGCGGACGGTCTCGGCAAGCGGTTCAAGGGCGTGCTGGACTGCAAGACCCAGGGCGGCGCGAGCGGCCTCTCGGCGCAGACGCTCAGCGAGCCGAGCCCGGCGTCCGTGGGAGGCTCCGCCGGGGGCACCGACCTCGCGGAGACCGGCGGCTCCGGAATGACCCCGGTCATCGCGGGCGCGGCCATCGGCCTCGTCGTGATCGGCGGCGCCGTGGTGGTCCTCCTCGGCAGGAAGCAGACACCGCCGCGGGTCTGACGGCAGCGCACCGGGCCGGCCTCCGGCCCGGGCAGTGAAAAGCCGCCCCGACGAAGAGAGTTGACGGGGCGGCGGCGGTCACGGCGGGGCTAGGGGCGGGTGCTCCGGACGCGGACGACGGCGAACGCGGCAGCGAGCAGGCCGAGGGCGCCGACGATCAGACCCGCGGTGCCCAGGGCGCGGGCGGTGGAGTCACTGCTCTTGGCGCTCGCGGCCGGCTTCCCTGCGGACGAGGACGACGAGGACGAGTCGGAGCCGGAGGCACCCGTGGCGGCCGGGGCGGGCTCGTCTCCCGCGCCCTTGGCGGTGAGGGCGAGCGCCGGGGCCGGGCTCTCCGGCTCCGCCTGGCCCTTCTGCGGCTGCTCGATCCAGCGGACCACGTTGCCGTCCGAGTAGGTCTGGAGGGTCTTGAAGGTCAGCTGGTCGACGTCGTCCGGGAGCTGGCCGAAGGCGACCTGGAAGTCCTGGAACTCGCCGTGGCGGATCCGGCCGCCGGTCCAGGTGATCTCGGAGACGGCGTCGGTGATCGTGCCGTCGTCCGTCTTGACGGGCTTCTTCAGCTTCACGGTGGTCGCCTTCGCGGTCCAGCCGGCCTGCGGGGTGACCAGGACGCCCAGAAGGGGGTGATCGGTCGGCAGGAAGATCTGCACCTTGGTGGTGCTGGCGGTGTCCTCCTCGTTGGGGACACGGAAGCTCAGGAGACCGTCCGTGGCTCCCTTGGCATAGCTCTCGGGGTGGACCGTCACATGCGCGGAGGCCGCGCCCGCGGCGGTCAGGACGCCCGCGGTGACGAGGGCGGCGACGGTGCCGGTGCGGCGCAGGGTGGTGCTGATCGAGGACATCCGGGGAACTCCGAACTGAGGGGGAACAGGGTCAGGGCGCGGTGGCGAGCCCTGCCGGTGGTCCCCGGCGCGAGACGGCGTGACGCAGCAGCGCCGTGCGGGGCGGCCACGCACCGGCCGGTGTGCGGGTGACGGCGTTCCCGTACGCCTGTGCCGGACGCGCGCCCGTCCTCGTCGTCCACCAGGCCGCGAGGCCCGGTACGAACGACACGGCCCGGCGCAGCAGGGTCCACAGGGCCGCCTCGCCGCGCCGCAGCCACCAGGTCGCCACCAGGGCGGCGGCGACGTGCGCGGCCGTGGCGTGGGGGGTCAGGGCGTGGGCGGACGGCTGCGCCATGGGCATCCCGTGCATCCCGGGCATGCCGTGCATGGTCATCGCCATGCGTGGCGCGGCGGCCTCGAAGCCGAGGTGGAGTCCCGCCTGGGCGACGAGCATCGCGCCGCCGATGCCGTACAGGGACCGTTCGCGGCCGCCCAGTACGCAGCCGGCGGCGAACACGGCGAGGAGGCCCGCGCCCTCGGCCCGGAGCGGCGGTGCCTGTCCGGTGGCGAGCAGGTGCCCGCCGGCGGCCAGCAGCACGCACAGTACGGCGAACACCGCGGCGCGCAGACTCCGTACCGCTGGCGACGCATTCATGGTGCCCAGATACTCCCATGGGAAAGGAGTGACCGTGCGGCTTCCCCCTGCGGTCCGCGTCACGGTCCGTGCGGGTCCGCCCGCCGGGGCTCGGGTAGGGTCCGGATCAGTCTGGAAAGGACCCGAGATGCGTCTTCGCTGTGCCGTGCTCGACGACTTTCAGGGCGTCGCGACGACGATCGCCGACTGGTCGCCCGTCGCCGACGTGGTGGAAGTCACCTGTTTCGAAAGGCACTTCGGCGACGAGGACGCGCTGGCCGCCGCGCTGGCGGACTTCGACATCGTCGTCACACTGCGCGAACGCGTGGCCTTCCCCGCGTCCCTGCTCGCCCGGCTGCCCCGGCTGAGACTGCTGATCGCCTCCGGGATGCGCAACAGCGTGATCGACTACGCGGCGGCCGAGGCGCACGGGGTGACCGTGTGCGGTACGCCGAGTTCCTCGACTCCCCCGGTCGAGCTGACCTGGGCCCTGCTGCTCGGTCTCGCACGGGGGATCGTCACGGAGAACGACGCCCTGCGGGCGGGCGGGCCCTGGCAGAGCACCGTCGGCGCCGATCTGCACGGCCGACGGCTCGGCCTGCTGGGGCTCGGCAAGATCGGCGGCAAGGTGGCCCAGGTGGGTCTCGCGTTCGGGATGCGGGTCGGCGCCTGGAGCCAGAACCTCACGGCGGAACGGGCGCGGGAGGTGGGAGTGGAGCTCGCGCCCTCCAAGGAGGAGCTGCTGGCGGAGAGCGACTTCGTCTCCGTCCATCTCGCGCTCGGCGAGCGCACCCGGGGGCTCGTGGGCGCCGCCGAACTGGCCCTCCTCAAGCCGACCGCCTTCCTCGTCAACACCTCACGCTCGGCGATCGTCGACCAGGACGCCCTGCTGGCCGCGCTGCACGCGGGGCGGATCGCCGGGGCGGGCGTCGACGTGTTCGACATCGAGCCGCTGCCGGCCGGCCATCCGATGCGCTCGGCCCCGCGACTGCTGGCCACCCCTCACCTCGGCTATGTGTCGCGCTCCAACTACGAGACGTACTACGGGGCGGCCGTCGAGAACATCCGGGCGTTCCTGGCGGGCACGCCGGTGCGCCGCCTCGGCTGAACCGCCCGCCACCGCGCCTCCGCCCACTCCTCGTCCTCCGGCTCACCCACCCGCCCGGCGCCGCCCGACCCCGCCCAGGCCGGGTCGGGCCGGACGAACGGCCGCTCTTCCGGCCCCTGTTCGAAGAGTGATCCCCTGACGAGTGCCCGTGACCAGGTGTGGACGGACGCGTTGAAGGGGACGTGCGGTCGCGTCCGAGCCATCGCACTCATCGACTCTTAAGGAGAACGTGATGTCTCGCATCGCGAAGGCCGCAGCAGTCGTCGTGGGCACGGGCGCCGTGGCCCTCAGCGGCGCAGGTATGGCCATGGCCGACGCCGGCGCCCAGGGTGGGGCCGTCGGCTCGCCCGGTGTCCTGTCGGGCAACGTCATCCAGGCGCCCGTCAACATTCCGGTCAACGTGTGCGGCAACACGATCGACGTCGTCGGACTGCTGAACCCGGCCTTCGGCAACACCTGCGTGAACGGTGGCGGTCACCTCAAGGAGATGCACCACCCGCACGCCCCGCACAGCACCCACGGCGCGCACGGCTACGGCAGCTGAGCGCAGCACGCGCGAGGCCCCGGCGGGAAGTCACCGCCGGGGCCTCGTCGTGTCCGCGAGGGGCGGCCGTGTCCACCGGCGGACACGGACAGACCGGCAAACGGACACGGCCGGACGTGCCGGTGGATGCGCTAGACGTACCGGTAGATGTGGCTGTGGTCCTCCATCGACTCCGGTGTCACGCCCCACGGCGGCATCTTCTCGCGGCGGGCCACGATGCGCCGGTACTGGGAGTCGCGCGGTCCCGGGGGTCGCTCGGGCAGATAGCGGGCGCCCTGGTGGCGCTTCTGCCAGCGGGTCCACTGGAGGTCGACGAAGGCGTGGTGCAGCCAGAACGCGGGGTCGTTGACGGAGGCGCCGCCCAGCATGTGGCCGCCGACCCAGCGGTGGACGCGGTTGTGGTTCTCCCAGGTGGCGTTGCCCGTCCCGTGCCCCCAGCCCTCCAGCCGGTTCCGGAAACCGCGGGTGACCGTCGAGTCGTAGGGGGCCGTGTCGTAGACGGGGTCGGCCAGGGCGGTGTCCAGGGCGGCCCGGGTGGGCAGTTGGATCGGCTTGCCCGGGCGGCCGAACTCCCGCATCAGGAAGGCCCCGTCGGTCACTCCCTCCTTGATCGTCCACTTGCCCTGGGCGTAGGCGAAGGGGCCGGTCATGACCTGGCGGTCGGAACGGCGCCCGTTGCCGCCGAGCAGGTCCTTGGTCCATGGCGCCGAGGTCTGCGTACGGTCCCGCGTCCAGTCCCAGTAGGGAACGCTCACGCCGGGGTCCACGCGTTGCAGGGCCTGCTCCAGGTCCAGCAGGAAGCAGCGGTGCCAGGGCAGGAACGAGGGCGCCATATGGGCGGCGCGCAGGCCGCCGTCGCCGTCGGAGACGTAGTAGTCGATGTGCCGGCGGACGAACTCGTCGTACTCCCCCCGGCGCTTCACCTCCAGCATCGCGGTGACGAAACGGCGCCGCTCCGCGCTCGTGAGGGTGCCGGCGTTCTTACGCGTGTACACCATGGTGGTGGCCGCCCCCCTCCATGCCGCTCGCCCCCGCGCCGGGCCTCCGGCCCTCGCCCGCACCGCCGTTCATGGCCCCCATGCTCCTGAGGTGCTCGGCGGGGCCGAGTTGGTCGACGGCCGCGCGTGCCGCGGCGAGCGGGGTCGGGTACGACTCGTAGTGGTCCACCATGCTGAGGTAGCTGCCGTCCGCGCGGCGCATCAGATGCAGCGGCCGGCCGTCGACCGTGACCTGCCAGTCCCCTCCGGCGTACGCGGCCCGGCCGTCGCCGCCGTTCCTCGTGCCGAGGATGTGCCGGCCGCGGTACATCTCGTCGAAGGACAGGTCGCGGGAGTGGCGGCGCGGCGGCCGTGAGGCCGCGACGACGGGGGCCAGCGCCACGCCGACGGCCGATACGAGCAGTCCCCGCATCGCGCCGCGGCGGGTCAGCGCCAGCCCGCCCGCCATCCGTTCCCCTCCGCGGCCGCGCGCCGGGGCGGCGGGCCCCCGGACCCGTCCGCGCCTCGGTGCTCTGCCCGGCATCCAGCTGGTGAACATGCTTCTCTCCTCGACGAGTTCAGGCTGTTTCGGTCGGTTTCGGGAGGACCGGTCGACGGCGGCGGGCCACGACCGGCCCGCGACGGCAGGGGTGGCGGCAGCGGCGGCACCGGACGGACCGGCGGCAGCGGGCCCGGACGGGCCGGACGGCAGCGGCGGCGGGCCCGGGCCGGACTCCCGGGTGTCCGCGCCGCCGTACGCGACCGCCCGTCCGCGGCAGGCGACCGGGCTACGAGCCGGACCCCATCTCCAGGTTCGCCACCGGCACGGTCTCCAGCAGCGGGGTGAGCACGGCGGCCTGAGGGACCTTCAGCCCGGGCAGGCCGAGACGGTGGGGGTCCGGAGCGCCGAGCGGGCTGTCCAGGGACACGCCGGGAGTCAGCGCCCGCAGACCGGCGGCCGGCGCGGAGAGTCCGAGGTGGTCGGCGCCGTCGCCGAGGAGGTCGGGGAGCGGCGTACGGATGTCCGCGCCGGGCAGCCCGCCGCTGAGCGGCACCTGGGGAACGGCCCGCTCGGGGAGCATCCGGCCCTCGACGTACCGCGGTCCGTCCAGCCGGCCCGGCAGGGGCAGCGGCAGTTCACCCGCGATGCTGGGCGTCTTCAGGCCGAGGGACTGCTCGACACCGTTCAGCGGCACCGCGATCGGTACCGTGTCGGCCGCGGTGGCGGGGGCCGCGGCGGCGGCACCGACCGCCGCCGCCACGCCGGTCATGACGGCGGCGAGGGTTCCTCGTGTGCTCTGCTTCATCTCGGGTACGGTCCCTTTCGGTTTCGGGGTTCGGGGTCCGTACCACGTAACGATTCCGGGAACGTCATCAGCTCAAGATTCCCCCGACGGGCACATTTGTCGTCCGATAGGCCGATTCAGCTCGTCCAGAAATCCCACCAGCGCGTGAGGATCAGCATTCCGACGACGCCGATGTGCAGCGTCGGGAGAACCCAGGTGAACTCCGCGAAGAATGCCTTCAGCCATTCCGGTGCTGGCAGGAAATTGTTCCGTACGTTGAAGGAGGTGACGTACCAGAACATGATGATCGTGGCGACCCAGGCCAGACAGCACCACAGACACAGCGCGTTGATCCGGTAGAACGACTGGAACTGGAGCCAGCTGACGAATCCGACGCCGAACAGCGTGCCCGCGTCGAACGTCAGCCAGTACCACCGGGGAAATCCCGCACCGGTCAGCAGACTCACGCCGACACAGATCACCACGCTGTACGCGACCAGACCGAGCATCGGGTTGGGGAAGCCGAACGCCGACGCCTGGGCGCTCTTCATCACGCTGCCGCAGGAGACCACCGGGTTCAGGCTGCACCCCGGGACGAAGTTCGGGTTCTCCAGCAGCTTGAACTTGTCGATCGTGATGACCCACGCGGCCAGCAGCCCGGCGGCCCCGGTGATCACCATCAGCAGGGCGAAGGCGCGGCTGCTGCCGGCGGTGTGCCCGCGCGCGCCCCGGCCGCCGCCCGTCCCCCGTCCCGCGGCGGCCGTCATCAGCCGCGCAGGGTGCGCGCGGGCAGCAGCACGTGGGAGGCGCTGAGCAGGGTCCCCTCGTCGCCCGCGAAGGCCGTCAGGTCCTCGGCGGCGACGGGTTTGCCGGGCTGGGCCACGGGCCAGGCGCGGGTGGCGAACAGGAAGTAGGCGTAGCCGCGTTCCGCGACCGCCGCGAGCCACTCGGGCGGGGCGACGCACTGGGCGTTGAGGTGCGGCATGCTGACGACGGCCTGGCCGGCCTCGACGAGCAGGGTGAGCGGCAGTCCCGGCTGCCGGGATCCGTCGATGAGGGTGTCGCCCACGGGCAGTCCGTTGTCGATCAGCAGCTGCCGGATGGCGGCCGCGGATCCCTCGGGACCCCCGTCGCCGTCTCCCAGCGAGTAGGCGAGGAGATAGGGCATGTCGCCGTCGGGGGCTTCTCCGCTGAACGCCATGACGGCGAGCGTGCCGAGATCGGCGACCCGAAGAGGGCGCATTTCACTTGAGGTTGAGGTCACCGCGGAACCTTATCGATGCGCCCGTTCGGGTTCCGGTCCGAAATCACCCGACCGGGGGATGTCCGGGAGCGTGACCACACGAAAGAGGTACGCGGCTCGAACAGCGGGAAGGGCCGATTCCCGACCTCGGAATCGGCCCTTCCCGGCACGGCGTCCGTGCGGTGTCAGTGGTTGATGCAGGTGTTGCCGAAAGTCGGGTTCAGCAGGCCGATGACGTCGACGGTGTTGCCGCAGACATTGACCGGGACGTGGACGGGGACCTGGATGACGTTGCCCGACAGGACACCGGGGGAATTGACCGCCGCGCCCTCCGCGCCCGAGTCGGCGGCGGCACTTCCCGCGGCGGCACCCGCGGCCATTCCGGCGGTGACGAAAATAAGAGCGGCCTTCTTGGCGGTGTTCATTGTGATGCCTTTCATGGGGGATTTTCTGCAGAGCCTAGGGAAATGCTCGCGGGCATTGCGGAAAGACACGCGAGCAAGGGTTACGACTAACCCTGAAGGGGAAGACCGCCGAGGAGCTGGGCGGGAGCGGCGGTCGTGTTGAGCGTCTTCGTCGCGTCGTTCACGCCGCTGAGCGCGGAGCCCTTGCTCTCGGTGTCGAGGGCGTTCGACTGGTGCTGGAGGGGAAGGACGTCCTGCACGCTGAGGGAACGCTGGCTGGTGACGGTCTCCAGGGCGCCGTTGAGGCTGGAGGGCGCGACGCCGGAGGCTCCGGCGGCGAACGCGGGCCCGGCGACACCGGCGACGGCGAGGGAACCGGCGACCACGGCGGCGGCCTTGAGGGACTTCATCGTGTTCCTTTCTTCGGCGACCGGTGTCGCCGGAGGGAATTCCTCTGTGCGCTGCCTAACGAGCCCCGAACGCGACGGAAACTCCACGTGCGGACATTCCTCCGACCGCTCGCCGCGAAATCCTCCAACCGCTTGTCCGCGCGCCCCGGTTGAACATCCGGCAGGGAGATCCCTTCCCCTTCGGCAACGCGGACCGGCCGCCCTCCGTCTGGGGGGGGGGGGCGGCCGGGCGAGTGCGCGGCGGGGGGAGGCGGGGGGGGGGGGGGTTCCCGAACCCGGGGTGAGGCGGC
>NZ_JBHXDQ010000034.1:57523-92255 GCF_042725875.1 Streptomyces sp. NPDC127038
CCACCCTGCTTTTCCACACCCCCCTGTTACCCACATCCCCCTTCCCCCCCGGGCCCCGCCCGCCCCCCTTGTGGGGAGGGCGGCCGGCCGGAAGAGTCCGCGACGGCGTCAGCCGTTGGCGCAGGTGTTCCCGAACGCGGGGTTCAGCAGGCCGATGACGTTCACGGTGTTGCCGCAGACGTTGACCGGGATGTGAACGGGAACCTGAAGGACGTTGCCCGACAGGACGCCCGGGGAGTGGGCGGCCGCGCCGTGCGCGCCGCTGTCGGCAGCGGCGATGCCGGCGGTGCCGGCGACGGCGGCGGCGGCAACGGAGGTCAGGGCAAGGCCCTTCGCGATACGCGACATGGAGAAGTGCTCCTTGGAAATCGACACAACATCCGGGCGGGATGCCCGGCTCCGGGTTCAACGCGCGGCGCTCACGTGGGTTGTGCCTCCGAAGGAGTGATGTCTCGGACGGCCGTGGTTGACGATTCCGACACACTTCACAGCTTTCGATGACAAAGGGGGACAACGGCTAGAGTCGGGCCTCCGAGGGCGTCCGGCAGCGGGCGTCGAGGAGCGCCGGGGGCTCGCGGGGAGCCGACGCGTACGTGTCTGATTCTCGGATTTTTCCGTCCGTCCGCTGGTCCAGAACCTTTTCCCCGAAAGGGCACCGCCGGTCATGCGTACTTCCCCGACCCCGCCGCTGCGCCGTGCGCCGGTGGACCGTTCCGCCCTCGCCGCCCTCCGGACACCGGGTGCCCCCGCGTCGACCTGCGCCCCCAGGGCGGCATCCGCCGCCGAGCGGGCCGGAACTCCGGCGGCCGATCACGGAGTTGGCGGCCCGGACGACGCCTCCGCGCCGGAGCGGGCGGCGGCGCCGCGTGAACGGGAGCGACTCCTGCCCGTCCCGGACGGCTTCGGGACGCCCGGCCCCGGTGCGGAGCGGGTGATCACGCCCGGCGGGGGTGACCAGTTGGCCGTCCGGATCGTTTCGCAGCGGGACGCGGCCTGGCTCGAAGCACTGTTCGCCGCCGTCGACGCGAAGCAGTGACGCGCGCACCGGCGCGCCGCCCGTCAGCGAGGAACCGCGCATGCATCTGCCAACAGACCCTCCGCCGCGGGTCCTTCATGTCACGCAGCCGGTCGACGGCGGTGTCGCCCGTGTGGTCGCCGACCTCGTCGGGGCGCAGCTCGCCGCCGGAACCCGGGTGACCGTCGCCTGCCCGGACGGCAACGCCTTCGCCCGGGAGGTCCGGGCGCTCGGCGCGGACGTACGCCCCTGGCACGCGACGCGGGCGCCGGGACCGCAACTGGCCCAGGAGGTCCGGCGGCTCGGCCGGGTGCTGGCACGGGTGCGGCCCGACGTGGTGCACGCGCACAGCGCGAAGGCGGGGCTCGCCGCCCGGCTGGCCCTGCGGGGACGGGTGCCGACGGTGTTCCAGCCGCACGCCTGGTCGTTCGAGGCCGTCGACGGTGCCGCCGCCGCGCTCGCGCTGCGCTGGGAGCGCTGGGGCGCGCGCTGGGCGGCCCGGGTGGTGTGCGTCAGCGAGGCGGAGCGCGCCACCGGCGTACGAGCCGGAGTGCGCGCCCCCTGGAAGGTGATCCCCAACGGCGTCGACCCCGAGCGTTTCCACCCCGCGGCCGTGGACACCGTACGGGCCGGACTGCCGCTGCTCGCGGGGATCGGCGCGGCGGCTCCGCTGGTGGTGTGCGTGGGGCGGCTGTGCCGGCAGAAGGGGCAGGACATCCTGCTCGACGCGTGGCCGTCGGTGCTGCGGCGGGTGCCCTCGGCGCGGCTCGTGCTCGTCGGGGACGGGCCGGACGCCGCGCGGCTGCGCGCCGGGGCGCCCCGTGGCGTGCTGTTCGCCGGGGCCGCCGCCGACGCGGTCCCCTGGTACCAGGCCGCCGATCTGGTCGTGCTGCCGTCCCGCTGGGAAGGCATGGCGCTGGCCCCGCTGGAGGCCATGGCCTGCGGGCGCCCGGTCGTCATGACGGACGTCGACGGCGCCCGCGAGAGCCTGCCGCCCGGCCACGACACCCGCTGCCTGGTCGCCTCGCCCGAACCGGCGCCGCTGGCCGCGGCGATCGGCGCGCTGCTCGCCGATCCCCTGCTGCGCGAGTCGCTCGGCCACCAGGGGCGCCGCCACGTACTGACCACGCACGACGTGCGCCTGACGGCCGACGCGGTCGCGGGGGTGTACCGCGACCTGCTGTCCGGCCGACCGGCGCGGCACACCGGGAGTGCGCCCTGCGCGCACCCCGGGAGCGTCATGTGCGCGGACCACACCGAGTGCAGGGAGTCCATCCACTCGTGACTGCGGAAAGCACCGTTCCCTCCCCGGGCGGCCAGCCCCGGGAGTACGGATCCTCGTCCGTCTCGGTCATGCCTTCGCGCGAGACCGACGGCGGTTTCAGATTCCCCGCCGGACAGCGGAACCCCGCCCGGCGGGTCTCCTGGCTGCCGCTGGCCGCCGTGGACGCCGTCGCGGCACTGGCGGCAGGACAGACGCTCGCCGGCATCGAGCGGCACCCGCTGTTCGTCGCCGCCCTGCTGCTCGGAGTGATCTCCCTGAACACGCGGGCCGCGCTGTACCGGCCGGTCCCGCTGCCCGCCCTGCTCGACGAACTGCCCGCCGTCTGCGCGCGGATCGCGGTCACCTGGTGCGCGCTGGCCGCCGCCTGCGCCGCGCTCGCCCCGGACGAGGCGCTGTCGGCCCGGGCACTGGCCCTGGGGTGCGCCGTCCAGTCGCTGACCAGCTGCGCGGGCCGCGGCGCGGTGCACTGGCGGCGCCGCCGCGCCCTGGCGCACCACCCCGGTGCCGCGCTGGTGGTCGGTCCCGCCGGGACGGCCCAGCGGGTGGCCGCGGCGTTCCTGCGCCATCCGGGCTGCGGCGTACGCCCGGTCGGTGTCGTCTCCGACCGGCCGACAGGACTCGACGTACTGCCCGTGCTCACCACCGGCGAGGAGGTGCAGCGGGCGCTCATCCAGAACGGTGTGCGGGCCGTGCTGGTGGTGGAGCCGCCGAGCCGGCGCGGGCCGATGCTGCGGGCGCTGGCCCTGGCGGGCTGCGAGCTGTGGGAGGTCGACCCGGACTGCCCGTCGTACGACGGCCAGGGCCGGCACACGCTGGCCGGCTTCGCCTGCAGGCCGCTGGCGATCGGCGGGCGGCGCGCCGGCTTCGGGAAGCGGCTCCTCGATGTCGCCGTCTCCGGAACGCTGCTGCTGCTGTCCGGTCCGCTGCTGCTGGTGTTCGCGGCCGTCCTGCGGCTGACCGACGGGCCCGGGGTGGTGTTCCGGCAGGAGCGCATCGGCAAGGACGGACGGCCGTTCACGCTGCTGAAGTTCCGCACCCACCGCCCGGTCGACGCGCACGAGGCGGCGACCCGCTGGAGCGTGGCGGGCGAGCAGGAGATGAGCCGCTTCTGCCGCTTCCTCAGGCGCACGTCCCTCGACGAGCTGCTCCAGCTCCTCAACGTCCTGTGGGGGGACATGAGTCTGGTCGGACCGCGCCCCGAACGGCCTTACTTCGTCGCCAAGTTCAGCCAGACCTACCCCGGCTACGCGGCCCGGCACCGGATGCAGACCGGCATCACCGGACTCGCCCAGGTGCACGGGCTGCGCGGCGACACCTCGATCGAGGACCGGTGCCGGTTCGACAACGCGTACATCGACAACTGGTCGATGTGGCAGGACATCTGCATCCTGCTGCGCACGGCCGCGGCGCTGGTGCGCCCGACGGGGAGCTGAGCCGGTGAGCCAGGTCCTGCCCGTCACTCCGCTGGACAGCCTGACCGCGGCCGTGCGGCGCGCGCTGCCGGTGCTGCCCGTCGTCGCGGTGATCGCGCTGCTTGCCCTGCCGATCGCGCCGAGCGGCGAGGGCGGCGCGAACATCGCGGACGCCATGTCGGGTCTCGTGGTGCTCTGCTGCGCGGTCCGTCTGCTGCGGACCCGCCGTCGCCCGCTGTCCGCGACCGCGGCCCTGGTCCTCGGGCTCCCCGTGGTCGGCATCTCGGTCGCGGCGGCCGGGGCGACCGACCCGGGGGCCGGGATCACCGGCCTCACCCGGTATCTCCAGATCTTCGTGCTCGTACCGGCCGCGGTGCTGCTGCTCGTACGCGACCGGCGCGACCTGCGGCTGCTGGCCTGGGCGTTCGTCGCGCTGGCGCTGTGGCAGGGGGCGGTCGGGGTCCGGCAGTACGTCACCGGGACCGGCGCCTCCTACCAGGGCGAGGACGTCCGGGCGGTCGGCACGTTCGGGCCGACCGACGTGATGGGCATGGCGACGGTGGTCGCGTTCGGGCTGGTGTGCGCGGTGGCGCTGGCGCTGGGTACGGCCGGGGCGCGGCAGCGCTCGGCCGCCGTGCTGTGCGCGCTGGTCCTGCTGCCGCCGCTGGCCGTCTCGTTCAGCCGCGGCGCGTGGATCGCCACGGCCGTGGCCTGCGGGGCGCAGCTGCTGCTGGCGGGGCTGCGGCGGGCGGTGAAGGTGATCGCGGCGCTGGCCGCGGCCGGGATGATCCTGGTGGGCGGTCTCGGCTTCGGCAGCGCGATGCTCCAGGAGCGGATCGCCAGCATCACGCAGGTCACCGACGCGCCGGACCAGTCGGTCACCGACCGGTACACGATGTGGGCGGCGGCCGCTGACATGTGGCGCGAGCACCCGCTGACGGGCGTCGGGCTGAAGGGTTTCCCCGACTACCGGGACGGTCACGCCTCGCTCGCGCTCTCCTCGGGCAGCGACATCGCGGGCGCGGGCGCCGCCTATCACAAGCAGGCGCTGCTCTCCCCGCACAACATGTACCTCCTGGTGCTCAGCGAGCAGGGCCTGATCGGTCTGCTCGCCCTGGCGGGCAGTTGGCTGGCGCTGCTGGTGTGCGCGCTGCGCGGCCTCGTCCGTGTCCGCCGGACCCCACGGGCGACGGCGGCCCCCGGACCCGCTCTCGCCGGGGGTGCCGCCCCGGACGGCACGGACTGCGCACTCGTGGCGTGCGGGCTGCTGGTGTGGCAGCTGGTCGACTTCGTGTACGCGGACATCGGCGGCCCCTCCACGGTCCTGACGGCCGTCGTCTTCGGCGTCATCGGCTGGTGGGCGCTGATGGACCCGTCCTCGGCCCCCGCCCCCGGGACACCGGCACCGGCCCCCGCCGTACGGGAAGAGGCCACGACCCGATGACGGCGACGACGCCCAGGGCGGGCGAAAACCGGGAGACGGCCCCGGACTCCGAACCGGGGCCCACGGCCGCGCCCGTGACGATGACCGGGACCACACCCACGCCCGGGACCGGGACCACGCCCTCGCCCTCGCCCGGGACCGGGACACTGACCGGGGCCGCGCCCGAGGCCGGGACCCTGACCGAGGCCGAACCCAGGACCGGGACCACGCCCGCACCCGCGCCCGCGCCCGGAACCCTGGGACGGGCCCGCCCCTTCGCCTCCTCCCCGTCCCCCTCCCCCGCACCGCCCCCCGCGTCCCGGAAAGGTGGGGGACGGACCGAGGCCGGGTCCGATCGGTTTCTTGCCAAGGCGGCGCTCGTCACCGTCGCCCTCTCGATCGCCGGTGCCCTGCTGGGCCTCGGCCGGGACCAGGCGCTGGCGCATCTGTTCGGCGCCGGGTCGGACACGGACGCGTTCCTCGTCGCCTGGACGGTGCCGGAGTTCGCGGCGACGCTGCTGATCGAGGACGGGCTGGCCTTCGTGCTGATCCCGGCGTTCAGCGTGGCCGTGACCCGGCGTGCGAAAGGGGCCGCGGGCGATCCCGTACGCGCGCTGGTCGCCGCCACCCTGCCCCGGCTGGCGCTCGCCTTCGCGGCCGTCGGCGCGCTGCTGATCGCGGGAGCGCCGTACCTGGTCGAGGCGCTCGCCCCCGGTCTGCCCGATCCCCGGCTCGCGGTGGACTGCACCCGGCTCACCGCGACCTGCGTGTTCTCCTTCGGGCTCGCCGGGTACGCCAGCGCGGCCCTGCGCGCGCACCGGCGCTTCGTCGCACCGGCGGCGATCTACATGGCGTACAACGCCGGGATCATCACGGTGATGTTCTTCCTCGGCACGCGCTGGGGCGTACGGTCGGCCGCGCTCGGTGTCGCGGTCGGCGGCGCCCTCATGGTGGTGGCGCAGGCGCCGTCGCTGTGGCGGCAGCTGCGGCGCGGGGAGCCGGCGAGCGGGGGCCTGGACGCCGAGCCGGCCCGCCCGATGGACCTGACGCTCATCGGCACGGTCCTGCTGTTCGCGCTGTGCCGGCAGTCCCAGGTCCTCGTCGAACGCTTCCTGGCCTCCTCGCTGCCGGCCGGGGCCATCTCGCATCTGAACTACGCCCAGAAAGTGGCCCAGATGCCGATGGTGCTCTCGCTGATGCTCTGCACTGTGACCTTCCCGGTGGTCGCCCAGGCCATCGCCGAGGGCGACACCGAGCGGGCCAGGGACCGGGTGGAGCGCGATCTGTCCCTGGTCGCCTGCACGGTGCTCCTCGGCACCGCCGCGGTCGTGGCCTGCGCCCCGCAGATCGTCCAACTGCTTTTCCAGCGGGGCGCGTTCACCGCCCAGGACACGGCGGCGACGGCGGCGGTCATGCGGGTGTACGCCCTCGGGCTGCTGGGTCACACCCTGGTCGGGGCGCTCGTGCGCTCGTACTTCTCCTCGTCGCGGCCGACCTGGTACCCGCTGTTCGCGATGACCGCCGGGATCGTCGCGACCTGCGTGGCCGGGGCCCTGGCCGTCGGCCCCTGGGGGGTCTGCGGGATCGCCGCGGCCAACGCGGCCGGCATCACCCTCACCGCCGGGCTCCTGCTGTACGGCATGGGTCCGCGCAGCGTGCCGATCCGCACCCGCAAGGTGGTGGCCGAGATCGGCAAACCGCTGCGGGCCGCCCTGACCGCGGCGGTGACCGGCGGTCTGTGCGCGAGCGGCGTGGACTCCCCGCTGCTCGGACTCGTCGTCGGCGGCACGGTCGTGACCGTCGTCTTCGCCCTGCTGGCCTGGGCCTTCCGGGTCGAGGGGTTCGCCTCCGCACTCCGTTCCGTCACACGAAGGGTTTCGCATGCCCGTTTCCGCTGACAGCAGCAGACGTACCGGTACGAGCTCCCTCGACGCGCCGCCCTGGGTGGCGATGTACCACTCCGTCGGGGACTGCTCCGACGACCCGTACCGCGTCACGGTCTCCCCCGACCGCCTCGGCCGGCAGCTGGCCTGGCTGCGCCGTCGCGGCCTGCGCGGGGTGTGCGTCTCCGACCTGCTCGCGGCCCGCGCGCGCGGCCTGGGGCAGGATCTGGTGGCCCTGACGTTCGACGACGGCTACGCGGACTTCGTCGAGACCGCGCTCCCGCTGCTCGGCCGCCATGGATTCGGCGCCACCCTCTTCGTCCTGCCCGGCCGGCTCGGCGGCGACAACGCCTGGGATCCGCTGGGCCCGCGCAAGCCGCTGCTCGGCAAGCAGGGCATCCGGCTCGCCGCCGCCTCCGCGGGCATGGAGGTCGGCTCGCACGGACTGACCCATGTCGACCTCACGAAGGCCGACGACGCGGTGCTGCACGCCGAGGTCGCGGAGAGCAGAGCGCTGCTCTCGGAGTTGATCGGTGCTCCCGTCCACGGCTTCTGCTATCCGTACGGGACCGTCGACCGCCGGGTCGTCGAAGCCGTCCGCGACGCCGGATACCGCTACGGCTGCGCGATCGACCCCGGCCCGCTGACCGGCCCGTACGCCCTCCCCCGCGTGCACATCGGCGAGAACGACACCGCCGTACGCCTGTTCCTCAAGCACAGGCTGCACCGTCTGCGCCGGCGCCCGGTGGAGGCGGGCCGGTGAAGGCGCTGCACATCATCACCGGCCTCGGCGTCGGCGGCGCCGAGCAGCAACTGCGGCTGCTGCTGCGGCATCTGCCCCTCTCCTGCGACGTCGTGACGCTGACCGACCCGGGCCCGGTCGCCCACGGGCTCGCCGCCGACGGGGTGCGCGTGATCCACCTCGGCATGTCCGGCAACCGCGACCTCACCGCGCTCCCCCGCCTGGTGAGGGTGATCCGCGCCGGCCGCTACGACCTCGTGCACACGCACCTCTACCGGGCCTGCCTCTACGGAAGGCTCGCCGCCCGGCTCGCCGGGGTGCGGGCCGTCGTGGCCACCGAGCACTCGCTCGGCGACTCGCAGATGGAGGGCCGCCCGCTCGGTCCCGGCGTACGCGCCCTGTACCTGGCCGGCGAGCGGCTCGGCCGGTCCACCGTCGCCGTCTCGCCCACGGTCGCCGAACGCCTGCGCCGCTGGGGCGTGCCCGGACCGCGCATCGAGGTCGTGCCCAACGGCGTGGACCTCGCCCGTTTCCGCTTCGATCCGGACCTGCGCGAACGCACCCGCCGCAGGCTCGGGCTCCCCGAGGACGCCTACGTCGTGGGCGGCGTCGGCCGGCTCGCGCCGGGCAAGCGGTTCGACGTCCTGATCCGCGCCCTGGCCCACCTGCCGGGCGACTGCCGGCTGCTGCTGGTCGGCGGCGGCATGGAGGAGACCGCGCTGCGGCGCGCGGCGCACGACGCCGGAGTCAGGGACCGGGTGCTGTTCACCGGCGAGCGCCCCCCGTTCGGCTCGCCCGGCAACGATCTGCCCTCACTGATAGGAGCCATGGACGTCCTCGCCTCGCCCAGCCCCGAGGAGGCGTTCGGGCTGGCCGTCGTGGAGGCGCTGGCCGCCGGACTGCCGGTGCTGTACGTCTCCTGCCCGGCCGTCGAGGACCTGCCGCCCGGCGCGGCCGCCGGCGCCACCCGGGTCGCGGGCGGCACGGACTCCTTCGTCCGCGCGCTGACCGACGTCCGCGCGAAGGGCCCCGCCCCCCGCGCGGCCCCCGAGGCGGCCCACCACTACTGCATCACCCGCAGCGCCGCACAGCTGATGGACGTGTACGCGGCCGCTGTCTCGCGCACCTGACTGGAGTGAGTTCCACATGTCCGAAAACCTCACCAGGGGCCACCGCCCCTCGGGTTCGGCCCTTTCCCGGGCGAGGGCCCTGCCGCCGTGGGCGCTGCTCGCCGCCACGGCCGTCCTCGGCGGCGTGCTCGGCGGCGCGTACGGCGTGGTGAAGCCCCCGGCCTACACGGCCACCAGCTATGTCATCGCCGTACCCACGGACAAGGGCGACCCGTCGGCCGCGCTCGGCTTCGCCCAGGCCTACGGGCGGGTCGCCACCCAGCTCGCGGTGCTCGGGGACGCGCAGGTGTGGGCCGGGGTGCCGGTCAAGACACTGGAGTCGAGCGTACGGACCGCGACCTCCCCGGACGCTCCGATGGTCGCCGTCTCCGCCACCTCCGCACGGCCCGACCTGGCCGCCGACATGGCCAACGCGGTCACCCGCTCCCTCACTCAGCACGCCAACGAGAGCAAGCAGAGCACCCACGTCGAACTGCTGTCGTTCTCCCGCGCGGTCAAGCCGTCCTCGGCGTCCTCGCCGTCCCCGACGGTGACGGGCCTGGTCGGCGCGAGCGCGGGCGGACTGCTCGGCGCCCTCGTGCTGCTGGTCCGCCCCCGGCGGTACGCCGACCCGGCCCGCCAGGCCTCGGTGCCGAGCCCGGCCACGGCCGCCGATGTGCACGGCCAGCTGTGAGCGGGACGCTCCAGGCCGGTGTGAGGACCGACACCGCACGAGCCGAACTCGTCACCGACGAGCGGGAGTTCGCCGAGCTGGCGGCTCCCTGGGGGCGCCTGTACCGCCGGTGCGGCGCCGCCACCGCCTTCCAGAGCCACGCCTGGCTCCACTCCTGGTGGCTGTCGTACGGGACCCCCGGGCGGCTGCGTCTGGTGGTCGTGCGCGAGGGCGGTGAACTGCTCGCGGTCGCGCCGCTGATGCGCGCCCGCCACCGGCTGCCGACGCTCGTGCCGCTCGGCGGACCGATCTCCGACTACGCGGACGTGCTCCTCGACGACGAGCACGCCGACCGCGCGGCCGCCCTGCTCGCCGAGGGACTGTCCGCCGCCGCCCGCACCGCGCTGATCGACTTCCGCGAGGTCCGCCCCGGCGGCGCGGTCGAACGGGTCTACGAGCACTGGCGCGGGCCGCGCCGCCAGGTCGGGGACTCGCTGTGCCTGGAGCTGCCGGCTGCCTCGATGGAGGAGCTGCTCGCCCGTCTGCCCTCCTCGAAGGCCCAGCGCGTACGGGCCAAGCTGCGCAAACTCACCGCGCTCGGGGTCGAGCCGCGGGTGGTGGGCCACGACGAGGTCGACGCCGCCCTCGGCCGGCTGCTCGAACTGCACCGGCTCCAGTGGGAGGGCCGCAAGGTCACGTCCGAGCACCTGCACGAGCGGTTCTCGGAACATCTGGTCCGCTCGGTGGGCCCGATGGTGCGCTCCGGGGACGCGGTGGTCACCGAGTTCCGGCTCGACGGCGCCGTGATGGCCGTGGACCTCACCCTGCTGTCGCGGCGTCTGGCGGGCGGCTATCTGTACGGAGCCCACCCGGAGCTGCGCGAACGCAAGGCGGACGTGGCGGTGATACTGCTCGACGCCTGCTCCCGGCACACCGAGGGCGGCGGCCGCGGGACGCTGAGCCTGCTGCGCGGCGACGAACCGTACAAGCACCACTGGCGCCCCGACCCGGTCGTCAACCGGCGGCTGCTGCTCGCCCGCCGGCGTACGGCGGCGCTGATGACGGCGGTCGTGTGCGACGTCGCCGCGCGCCGGCGGGGCAAGGAGCTGCTGCGGAGCTGGAAGGAACGCGGTGGCGGCAGGCCCTGACCGGCCCGCCGCCACCCGGGTCACCAGCCTCCCGACCACCAGTCGCCGGGCCACCAGTCGTGCGACGTCCAGTCGAGACGCACGCACACCTTCCCGCCGAGCCAGTGCTCCACCCAGTCACCGAGCTCCAGCGCGGAACAGGCGGCCGGATCCGGGGTCGCGTGCGGGGCGGGCTCGGCCGCCGGGACAGGGGTGGGACTCGGCTTCGGAGCCGGCTTCGGGACCGGTGTGGAGGCCGGCTTCGGCACCGGGGTCTTGGCCGGAGTCGGAACCGGCGCGGGCACCGGCGCGGGTGCCGGGGTCTCGACCGGCTTCGGGACCGGCTTGGGGGTCGGTTTCGGAACCGGCTTCGGGACCGGCTTCGGAACGGGCTTGGGTGTCGGCGTCGGCGTGGACACCGGCTCGGACACCGGGGTCTTCGCCGGGGTCTTGTCCGGAGTCTTCTCCGGGGTCGGAACCGGCTTCGGCACCGGGGTCTCGACCGGCTTCGGGACCGGCTTCGGGGTCGGCTTGGGAACGGGCTTGGGTGTCGGCGTCGGCGTGGACACCGGCTCGGACACCGGGGTCTTCGCCGGGGTCTTGTCCGGGGTCTGCTCCGAGGTCGGAACCGGCTCCGGCTTCGAGGCCGGTTCGGACACCGGCGGCGGTGTCGGGGCCTCGGGAGTGGGAGTGGGTGTCGGTGTCGACGCCGGCTCGGACGTCGGGGTCGGCGTGGGTGTCGGCGTCGGAGTCGCCGCCGGAGCTGTGGGGAGCGGATCGGTGAGATGGGACAGCGCGGCCCGGTAGGCCTTGGCCGCCAGCGGGTTGTCCGGGCACTGCCACACGCCGTGCGGGCAGTAGTCGGTGAGCGTGTTGTACAGCGGCTTGTGCTCGTCGAGCCACGCGAGCATGTCCTTCATGTACGTCGCGTTGTCGCCGTTGCGGTAGAGGCCCCACTCCGGATAGGAGATCGACTTGCCGTGGGCCTTCGCGAAGTCCACCTGCTCCTGGAGCCCGTACGGCTCCTTCACCTGCTCCTCGAACGAGAGTCCCGACGGCTGGTCGTACGCGTCCATGCCGATGATGTCGACCGTGTCGTCCCCCGGGTAGCACTCGGTCCAGGGGACGGCGTCCCGGCCGCGGCTCGGGGCGAAGTCGAACCGGAACCGCTGGCCCGGCACCGACCGCATGGTGGTGACGATCCTGTTCCAGTACGCCTTCCAGGCCTCCGGGTCGGGACCGCACCGATGGGTGTACGTGATGCCGTTCATCTCCCAGCCGAGCACGATGACGGTGTCGGGCACCTTCAGCTCGACGAGCCGCTCGGCGAGCGCCCGGAAGTGGTGGTCGAACGCCCCGGTCCCGGCCTCGCGCAGCAGCTGGCGGACCTGCCCGTCGGAGAAGCCGTCCTCGTTGCGCTCCATCATCGGGACGTTGAGGACGAGCATCCGGTCGGCCTGCCGACGCCTCCAGTCCGCCCAGGCGTCCAGGAACCCGGGAGCGCCCTCGATGTTGCTCCAGCGGTCGCCGGGCAGATACGTGTGCCCGACCCGCACCTCGGTACCGCCCAGCCACTGGCTGAGCCTCTCGATACGGGCAACGCCCTCGGGTCCGTAGTCGAGGTAGGCGCCGAAGGCCGGCCGCTCCGGGCGGGCCTGTCCGCCGGGCCGTACGGGTTTCACGGTGCCCGCGGAGGGCTGCGCGCCGCCCGCGACGGGTCTCGCGGACACGGCGGCCGGGTTCGTGGCCGCGGCGGCGGGGCTCGCGGACGCGGCGGCGGCCGGGGTCTGCGCGCCGGTGTGTCCCGCGCCCGGCACGGCGGCCGGTCTCGTACCCCTGCTCTGGGCCCTCACGGGGGCGGAGGAGTTCACGGGCGGTTTCGCTCCCGGGGGCG
Organism: Streptomyces sp. NPDC127038; assembly: GCF_042725875.1. NCBI lineage: Bacteria > Bacillati > Actinomycetota > Actinomycetes > Kitasatosporales > Streptomycetaceae > Streptomyces > Streptomyces sp. NPDC127038. Next base: position 70,087 of record NZ_JBHXDQ010000034.1, read on the forward strand.
CCGGAGCCGGCAGATCGCCCGCCCCCGCCGACCCGGCGCCCACGGCATATACCGGGCCGGACGCGAGGGCGACCGACGTGACGATGCCGGCCGCGATGAACGCGAGCCGTCCGCTCCGGGGCCGCTGCTGCTGTGGGGCCATGCCTGCTCCTCTCCCTGCTTGGTCCTCGGATTCACCCTCCGATTACTGACACTCAGTCATATGAATTCCGATCCAGCCAACCAGGGTTCCGCCCTCCCGTTCCGATGATCACTCCCAGGGGTGACCCGGCCGGTCACGGAGCCCGCCCCGCCTCCGAAGGAGAGTCCGTGCTCCGACTCGACGACCGGGTCCCCGCCGTGCTGCTGCGCGTCGACCGGAACCCCTTTCACCACGGAACGCTGGGAGCCGTGCGTTCACTCGGCAGAGCCGGTGCGGAGGTGCACCTGGTCGCCGACTGCGCGGGAAGTCCCGTCCGCGGCTCCCGCTTTGTCAGCCAGACGCACCCTCCGCCACCACCCGGTTCGTCGGTCGCGGAGATCGCCGTGGTGTTGCGCCAAGTGGCCGCCCGGCTTTCCCGGCCCGCCGTACTGGTCCCCCTGGATGACGTGAGCGCCCTCGCGGTGAACGCGCGGGGCGAGGAGCTGGGCGCCGGGTTCCTGCTGCCGCGTCAGCCCCGCGGGCTCGCGGAACGCGTCGCCGACAAGGCCGAACTGGCCGCGGTCTGCGAGCGCGTGGGGATTCCCCACCCCGTGACCCTGGTGCCGCAGAGCCCCGCGCAGGCGGCCGCCGCGGCCTGGCAACTGGGGCTGCCGCTGGTCGCCAAGTGGAGCCGGCCCTGGCTGATCCCGGGCGGGCGGGGCCTGCGCGGCACGGTGCTGGTCCGCTCCGCGCGGGAGGCCGAGGCCCTGTATCTGCGCACCTCGGAGGCGGGCAGCCCGCTGCTCCTCCAGGCGTATCTGCCGCCGGGGCCCGACCGTGACTGGTTCGTCCACGGTTACGTCGACGGGGCGGGCGTGACGCACGGGGGCGGCGCGGGCCGCAAGCAGGGCGCCTGGCCGCGCGGGGCGGGCTTCACGACGGTGGGCCGCTGGACGCCCAACCCCCGGCTGGAGGCCCTGGTCGGACAGCTCACCCGGAGCCTCGGCTACCGCGGCATCTTCGACCTCGACTTCCGCCGGGACGACACGACGGGCCGCTACCACCTGCTCGACTTCAACCCCCGCCCGGGCGCCCAGTTCCGGCTCTTCGAGGACGCGGGGGGCCTGGACGTCGTACGGGCCCTGCATCTGGACCTGACGAACCGTCCGCTGCCCGCCCCGGCGCCCGTACCGGACCGGGTGTTCGTGGCGGAGAACTACGCGCCGCTCCACGCCCTGCGCCGGAGCGGCCCGGAACGCGAACCGGCCTGGCACGCGCCGGACGACCGCGCGCCGGGACGGGCGTTGTGGGCTCTGTGGGCCCGTCATGTGTTCCTGTGGCCGGCACGGCGCGCCGGACGGGCACGGTGGCTGCGGACGGGTCAGGGCGGCGGCCGGACCACCGCGCCCGGAGGGGCCCCTCGGCAGGGACCGGCCCGGTGGCTCGGCGCCGGACGGGGATCCGGGCCCTGACCCGAGCGGCGACCGGCTCGGGGTACGTGCCGGGCGCAGGGGTGCCGGCCGGCTCCGGGTGCCGGGCGCGGGGTCGCGCGCGGCACCCGGAGCGGGGTGTCATGGACGGGACGCGGCCCGGCTCCGCCGGTACAGCAGGGCGCCGCCCGCCATGAGGGCGGCACTGATCGCGGCGTCGACGAGCATTCCCTCGCTGCCGGTCTCGGCGAGCGTGGGCGGGGTGTGCGCCGTGGGCGGCGCGGGGGGCTGCTCGTGGACCCTGACGGGCGGGGTGTGCACGACGGGCGTGTGCGGCGTGCGCGTCTTCGGCGGCTGCGGAACCGTCCGCGGGGGCGTGTGCGGAGGGGTCGCCGGCGGAGTGCAGTGGTGCGGGGTCCTCACGTGGCCGTCGGGCGCGTGGTGGTGGGCGCATCCGTTGCCGAACACGGGGTTCAGCAGACCCACCACGTCCGCGGAGTTGCCGCAGAGCTCGACGGGGATGTCGATCGGAGCCCCGGCCTGGTCGCCCGAGAGGACACCGGGCGAACCGTGCGTCGCGCCGTGGGACGTGGCGCCGCTCCAGCCGCCGTGGTGGGCGCCGCCCCCGTGCTCCTGGCTCGTCCGGCCGGGGTGCCCGTGCCGGGAGTCGCCGTAGCCGGAGTCGCCGTAGCCGGAGTGACCGTGGTCCGAGTCGCCGTAGCCGCCGTGCTCACCGCCGTAACCACTCGGAGCACCGTGCTCACCGCCGTAGCCGCCCGGGCCACCGTGCTCACCGCCGTAGCCGCCCGGAGCACCGTGCTCACCGCCGTAACCGCTCGGGGCACCGTGCTGGGGGCCGTGCTGGGGGCCGTGGCCACCGGTCGGGTGGGAGCCGTAACCGGTGTGCTCGTCGCCGTACCCGCCGGAGTGACCCGGGTGACCTGCGTGCTGGGCGCCGGGGTGGCCGCCGTGCTCGCCGGGGTGGCCGCCGTGGCCGCGACCGTGGTCGGTGCCACCGTGGCCGGCGCCGCGTCCCGGGTGGTGCGCGGAGCCGGTGTCGTGCTGGACGGGGTGGTGCGGCGCCGCGTGCCTGCCCTGCGAAACCGGGCCGTTGGCACAGGAGTTGCCGAAGGCCGGGTTGAGGGCGGCGACGACGTCGACCGTGTTGCCGCAGACGTTCAGCGGCACGTTCACCGGAACCTGGACGTTGTTTCCCGACGCCACGCCGGGTGAGTCCGAAGCGGTCGCGGCCGAGGTGGAGTCCGCGAAGGCCGGACTGGCGTACAGGGACATGATGCCTGTCGCAGCCGCGGCCAGGACCACTCCCCTACTCAGGTTCTGTCGCACTCTTGTTGTCTTCCTGCTGGGAGAAGTGAGGAAGCCGGCCTTGGGGTCCGCGAGGCGGTCCAAGGCCGGCCGTGGCACAGCCGGAGGCGGCTGAAGTGCCGGAACGTCAGTGGTTGGCGCAGCCGTTGCCGATCGCCGGGTTCAGCAGGGCGATCACGTTGATCGAGTTGCCGCACACGTTGACCGGGATGTGGATCGGGACCTGGATCACGTTGCCCGAGAGGACACCGGGGGAGTTGGCGGCGACGCCCCCCGCACCCGAGTCCGCGAAGGCCGGGGCAGCCATGCCCAGAGCCATGATCGCGCCGACTACGACGGAAGCGCTCTTCTTGAGCTTCACGTGCTTTCCCTTCTCTGCGGTCATGCCCCTTTGTCGGCCGAAACCGAGCGAGCGCGTTCTGGGCGGCTCGCATCATGACCTGCCAGGCTGTAAACGAGGGACAGCCCGCCGAAGAAACTACGGAACGCACACCCATGGGGAATTCACTCGAATCGCCCTGCCCGGATTCGACACGAAAGCTCCACACCAGCGGAAACGGGGAAACAGGAGAAACGCTCCTTCCGAAGAAGAAGCGTTTCAGCCCGAGCGGGAAAGTCAACACGACGGAAATGGAATTCATATATACGACGGAAACATGCGCCGGGGCCCGGTCCGCCCGCCCGGACACGGCGGGCGGCCCGGACCCCGGGCGGCGGATCAGCTGCCGACGGCGCCGTTCCCGGACAGGACCGGGATGTTGTCCGCGATGTGGGAGAGCGGCTCGTCACCCTTGGCCTGGGTGGAGTTCTCGGCGCACTGCTGGTTCTGCGGGGCCGACAGGACCGACACGTCCTGGACGGCGATCGGCACGCCACCGAGGAGCGATCCGACGTTGGCCTTGAGCGGCAGACCGACGCAGAGCTTGTTCAGCGAGCCCTGCACGGCCGAGAGCTGGGGGCTCATGTCGCCCTTGGTGAGGGCGTTACCGTACGACTGCTCGGCACCGTTCCCGTTCACCGTGGTGACGCCGTTGTCGTTGCCGATGGCCAGCGCCTGCGGGGCGGCCGCCGCCGAGACACCGACGACGGAAGCCGCGACAGCCGCCGCGGCCATTGCCTTCTTGAGCATTTCTCCGGGTTCCTTTCCTGCCTGTGACACACATTCCTGCTCCCACAACAACCGGGCCCGACGGGATTGGTTGCGTGAGATCACCCGATCGGGCTGCCCGCCCCGTCCGAATTAACGGAACCCATGGCCCGAGGATTTACGCCTCACGCGTTCACATGGGCCATTGGGGTGAACCGCAGCAACTATGCGGCCGGGTTTCAGTTGTCCAGGTCGCTCCGGTGGACGGGGTTTCTCCAGAAGGGATCAGCAAGTGATCAAGAAGGTTATGGCTGCTGCGGCGATCGCCGCTTCCGTCGTCGGAGCCTCGGCCGCCGCCGCGCCTCAGGCGCTGGCCATCGGCAACGACGGGGGTGTCACCACCGCCAACGGCAACGCCGCTTCGCAGATCTACGGCAACCAGGCCACGTACGGCAACATGAGCCCGCAGATGGCGCTCATCCAGGGTTCCCTGAACAAGCCGTGCATCGGCCTGCCCGTCAAGGGCAACATCGGCTCGCTCATCGGTGTCATCCCGGTCGCGGTCCAGGACGTTCCGATCCTGTCGGCCCCGCAGAACCAGCAGTGCACCGAGAACTCCACCCAGGCCAAGGGCGACGAGCCGCTCTCCCACATCCTGGACAACATCCCGGTCCTGTCGGGCAACGGCGCCACCCGCAGCTGACCCCTCGCCGCGCACAGCGGGCCGCCGGCTCGTCCGGAGGCCCGCTGCCGCTGCCACTTCCTCGACGGCAGCGGCGGCGAGCACAGGCCCGGGTGACTCCCCGGGCCATTCGGGGGACACCCCGCAACCACACCTTCCGCAGCACTGTTGATCATGGCGCGACTCCGCTCGGAGTCCGCTCTCCGAAAGGGCAATACGAACATGAAGAAGCTCTGGGCGACCGCGGCCATCGCCGCTTCCATCGCCGGCATCTCGGCTGCCGCCGCGCCCCAGGCCCTGGCCGTCGGCAACGACGACGGTGTCACCACCGTCAACGGCAACGGAGCCGTCCAGAAGTACGGCAACCAGGCCACGTTCGGCGACATGAGCCCCCAGCTCTCCCTGGTCCAGGGCTCGCTGAACAAGCCCTGCATCGGCCTGCCGGCCAAGGTCAACGCCGGCTCGCTCATCGGCCTCATCCCGATCGCCGTCCAGGACGTGCCGATCCTCTCGGCCCCGCAGAACCAGCAGTGCACCGAGAACTCCACCCAGGCCAAGGGCGACGAGCCGCTCTCCCACATCCTGGACAACATCCCGGTCCTGTCGGGCAACGGCGCCGTCGGCAGCTGATCGCCTCCGGATCAAGAAAGCGGGCCGCTCCCCCGAGCGGCCCGCTTTTCCGTGCCCGCTTTCCCATGCCCGCGCGATACGTGTCGGCGCGATCCGTGTCGGCGCGATCCGTGCCCGCGTCAGTCGTGGCCGCTCCGTCGGAGCCCGCGAACGGGCGCCGTCACGGCTCCAGTTCGCGGGCCCGGCCGATCGCCGTGGCGAGCGCCGAGACGTCCTTGTCCTCGGTCACGTCGGCCAGCGCCCGGGCCCGCGAGGCGAGTTCCGCCAGGGGCGGGGCGTCGGGCAGGGACTCCCAGCGGGCGTCGCCCGCGCGCAGGTCGTCGGCGAAGTAGGCGGCCACGGCGGTCACTTGAAAGGAGTTCGGCGAGGTCCACACGCCGTCGCGCAGGTCACCGGTCTCCAGGCTGCCGCTCTCCTCGTGCGGGGCGCGGGAGACGGGGTCGAGCCAGCGGACGGTCGCGGTGGCCAGATGGCCGGAGGCGCCCGGGCGGACACGGACGGCGTAGAGGGCGGTGACCGTGTGGCCGGGGCCGACCTCGCCGCCGTCCACGCGGTCGTCACGGAAGTCCCGGTCGGCGACCCTGCGGTCGTCGTAGCCGATCAGCCGGAACCGCTCGACCGTCCCGGGGTCGAAGGCGACCTGTGCCTTGGCGTCGCGCGCGGTGAGGTCGATGTTCTGCGGGAGCTGGTCGCAGAACACGGTCAGGGCGTCGTCGCGGTCCGAGACGTACGTGGTGTGGCCGTCGCCCTTGTCGGCGAGGCGTTCCATGAGGGCGTCGCCGTAGTCGCTGCCGACCCCCACGCCGAAGAGGGTGATGCCGTGTTCGCGGCGGGCGGCGGAGATCCGTTCGAGGATGGTGTCCGCGTCCGTGTCGCCGCTGTTCGCGAGGCCGTCGGAGATCAGCACGACCCGGTTGGTGGCGCCCTCGCGCAGCCCGTGGACGGCGGTCGCGTACCCGGTCCGCACGCCCGCGCCGAGGTTGGTCGAGTCGGTCGGCTCCAGGCCGGAGATCGCCCGGTGGACGCGGGCGCGGTGGCCGCCGAGCCGGGTCATCGGCAGCACGGTCTCGGCCTCGTCGCTGAAGGTGACCAGGGCGACCGAGTCGTCGTCGCGCAGCCGGTCGGTCATCACGTCGAGGGACTCCCGGGCCAGGTCGAGACGGCCCGGTTCGGCCATGGAGCCGGAGATGTCGATGACGAACGTGAGGGCGGCGGGCGGGCGTTCGCTCTCACTGTCGGCGGGCCGGGTGGCGAGCCCGACCCGGACGAGGGACCAGCGTCCGTCGTCCGTGCGGGCGCCGTCGACGGACACCGAGAATCCGTTGCCGTCGGGCCGCGGGTAGTCCTGGCCGAAGCTGTTGACGAACTCCTCGGGGCGGATCGTCGCGGGGTCGGGCATCCGGCCGTTCGCGAGGGTGCGCCGGGCGTAGCCGTACGAGGCGGTGTCGACGTCGAGGGCGAAGGTGGAGAGGTGGCCGGGCGACGGCGTGGCCTCGGGGGCGTCCGACCGGTCGCTGCGGCCGGAGCCTCCCGTCGGCTGGGCGGGGCCCGGCAGGGGGAGGTTGTGGCCACCGGACCTGTCGGCGCCGTCCGTGGAGCTGCCGCCCGCGCCGCATCCGGTGAGCAGCAGCGCGCCCGCGACCGGCAGGGCGAGCAGCGCGGCGGCGGTCCTCCCTCGTCCCGCCGTCCGTGTGCCTCCCGTCCGCGTGCCTCCGCGCGGGCGGCCCGCGCCGGCCGCGTTCCGCAGGTGCTTGATCCCCATCCGTACCCCCTCGGCGTGCGGCCCTCGTGCGGGCCGACCTGTGTGACTGTGACGGCCGAGGGGGCCGTGACGTGCGCTCGGATGCGTTGCGGAAGGATTGCGAAGCGGCCACGGCGGGCGGCCGCCGAGACCGGTGGGTGATGTTCCGGAGACCTGGGGGTTTCCGTCGGGCCCGGTCGGGGCGACCGTGCCGGTCCGGGCGCCCGCTACGACACGATGTCCTTGTGCCGGAAGCCCCGGAAGGCCAGGGCGAACAGGACGAGCGCGTACGTCACCGAGATCGCGGCGCCCTTGATCATCCCGTCCCACTCGGGTGTCGGCTGGATGGCGTCGGCCCAGGCGAACTGCCAGTGCGCGGGCAGGAAGTCGCGCCAGTGGCCGAGGGCGGTGACGGCGTCCAGGACGTTGCCCACGATGGTGAGGCCGACCGCGCCGCCGACCGCGCCGAGCGGTGCGTCCGTCTTCGTCGACAGCCAGAACGCGAGCCCCGCGGTGACCAGTTGGGACACGAAGATGTACGCGATCACGGCGAGGAGGCGCTGGGCCGCGGTGCCCGCGGAGAGCACGCCGCCGGTGGGGATCTCCAGGGGACCCCAGCCGTAGGCGGCGGTGCCGACGGCCAGTGCGACGACCGGCAGCAGGACCATCGCCGCGAGGCTGAGTCCGAGCGCGACGGTGAGCTTGGACCACAGCAGCCGCGCTCTGGGCACGGGCGCCGCCAGCAGATAGCGCAGGGAGGACCAGCTCGCCTCCGAGGCGACGGTGTCGCCGCAGAACAGGGCGACCGGGATCACCAGCAGGAAGCCCGCCGACACGAACAGGTTCACCGCGGCGAAGTTGGCGCCCGAGGCGGTGGCGGTGTCCATCAGGGTGATCCGGTCGTTGCGCCCGCCGGGCTGCCCGCCGATCGCGAACGCGATGAGCAGGACGAAGGGCAGGGCCGCGAGGACCGCGCCCATCACCAGGGTGCGGCGGCGCTTCAGCTGGCGGACGAGTTCGACGCGCAGCGGGAGGGTGCGGCGCGCCCGGTACCCGTCGGCCGTCCCGGTCCGCTCCAGGAGGGTGCTCATGCGGAGCCTCCGATCAGGGTGAGGAACGCGTCTTCCAGACGGCGGTGGGGTCCCACCGACGTCACCGGCACTTCGAGGCGTACGAGTTCCACGACCAGGCGTTGTGCGCTGCCGCCGGGGTCGAGGCGGACCAGGAGTCCGTCCTCGGTGGCGACGGCCGAGAGCACGCCGGGCAGTGCGTCCACCTTCTCGACGACGGGCGCCTCGACGGGTGTCCCGGTGCCGACGAGCAGGGTGTCGCCGGAGCCGATGATCTCGGCCACCGGGCCCGCCTGGACGAGCCGGCCGCGGTCCATGACCACGAGGTGGGTGCAGGACTGCTCGACCTCGGCGAGGAGATGGCTGGAGACGATGACCGTGCGGCCGGCGGCCGCGTAGCGGATCATCACCTGGCGCATCTCCCGGATCTGCGGCGGGTCGAGGCCGTTGGTGGGTTCGTCGAGGATCAGCAGGTCGGGGAGGCCGAGCATGGCCTGGGCGATGGCGAGGCGCTGGCGCATGCCCTGTGAGTAGGTGCGCACCGCGCGGGCGAGGGCGTCGCCGAGGCCGGCGATCTCCAGGGCCTCCTCCATGTGGGCGTCCTCGGGGGGCCGCCCGGTGGCCCGCCAGTACAGCTCCAGGTTCTCGCGGCCGGTCAGGTGCGGGAGGAAGCCCGCGCCCTCGACGAACGCTCCGACGCGGGAGAGGACGGGCGCGCCGGGCCGGATCGCGTGGCCGAAGACGTGGATCTCGCCGTCGTCGGGGGTGATGAGGCCCATGAGCATGCGCAGGGTGGTGGTCTTGCCCGCGCCGTTCGGCCCGAGCAGGCCGAGGACCTGGCCCTTCTCCACGCGGAACGACAGGTCCTTGACCGCGTACCGGTCGGCGGACCTGGCGTAGCGCTTGGCGAGGCCGGTGATCTGGAGGGGGACCTCGGCCAGTGCGGGATCGGGTGCCGGGGCGCTGGTGCGGCGGCGGCCGGTCAGCACCAGGGCCAGGGCGGCGAGCGCTCCGGCGAGGGGCAGCCACCACACCCAGGAGGGCAGCGGGGCGGCGGCGGTCTTCACGGCCGGGGCCGTGGGCACCTGGAGGGCGCTCTTGAGGGAGACGGTGTACGTGGCCGGGGCGGCCGGGGAGGCGTAGCCGAGGTCGGTCGAGGCGACGACCAGGCGCAGCCGGTGGCCCTTCTGGACCGCGTGGTCGATCGCGGGCAGCGTGAGGGTGACGTCCTTGCCGTTCTTCGCGCCCTCGACGCGGACCGGGGTGACGAGCTGGGAGGGCAGCACCTGCTGGGTGCCGCCGGGGCCGGCGTCGTACACCTTCCCGAAGAGGACGGCGTCGTCGGTGCTGGAGCGGACGTGCACGGTGACGGTCGGCGAGCCGGTGATCCGCAGGTCGTCCCGCAGGGGCGCGGACTCGAAGCGGGCGTACTGGCCGGGGAAGTCGAGGGAGACCCCGACGCCGAGGGTGGAGAGCTGGGCGAGGCCGCCGGCGCCGCCGAGTCCCGGCAGGGCGGAGATGGCGGGCGGGCTGGCTCCGGCCGGGTTCTGGAAGCTCTGCTCGCGGCCGCTCAGCGCGACGGTGCGGCGGCCGCTGTCCAGTCCGGGGTAGGTGTCCGAGCTCGCGCCGCGCAGCAGGGCGGCGCCGTCGGTGGAGTCGACGCCTCCGGTGCGGGTGACGCGGAAGGCGGGGCCGGTGGCGACGCTCCTGTCGTCCTTGAGGTAGCGGTCGAACCAGGAGACGACCCGGGACGTGACGCGGTCGCTCTCCATGTCGCCGCCGTCGTGTCCGCCCGCGATCCAGTCGACGTCGACGGGGGCGCCGTTGGCCTTGATCGCCTTGGCCATGGCGTCGGCCTGGCCGAGCGGGAAGAGGGAGTCGGACTGGCCCTGGGTGATGAGGGTGGGGACCTTGATGCGGTCGCCGACGGCGGAGGGGCTGCGTTCCTGGAGCAGGTTCCGGGCGGCCGCGTCGGGCTTTCCGGACTCCGCGACCCGGTTGTACATCGCGCACAGTTCGGGCTCGAAGCGGGCGCAGCCGCCGCCGGAGTTGATGAAGATGCCCGCCCAGAGCTTCTTGAACACGCCGTTCGGGAACAGGGCGTCCGCGAGGTTCCAGTACGTGATCGAGGGGGCGATGGCGTCGACGCGCGGGTCGTTCGCGGCGGCCAGCAGGGAGATGGCCCCGCCGTAGGAGGCGCCCGCCACGCCGACCCGGGGGTCGCCGCTCTTGTCGAGCCGGACCTCGGGGCGCCGGGCGAGCCAGTCGACGAGCCGGGAGACGTCGGCGACCTCGCCCTTGGGGTCGTTGAGTCCGATCTTGCCGGTGGACCTGCCGAAGCCGCGGGCCGACCAGGTCAGGACCGCGTAGCCGTCGCGGGCGAGTTTCTCCGCCTCGCCGCTGACGTCCGCCTTGCTGCCGCCGAAGCCGTGCGCGAGCAGGACGGCGGGGCGGCGCCGCGAGGACGGGCCGGTGGTGAAGTACGAGGTGTCGAGGCGTACTCCGCCGGCCATGGCCAGGACGCGGTCGCTGCGGTGCACGGCGGGCGCGTCGTCGGAGGCGAAGGACGTCCAGGTGCCCGCGCCGGCGAGCACCACGAGGGCCGCGGCGGCCGCCGCCCATCGCCCGCGGGCGCGCGCCGTCGTGCGGGCGGGGAGGTGCCCCCGGCGCGGCCCGCGCGGCCGGGGCAGTCGAAGATCCATGCCTCAACGGTACGGGTGGGCGCCGACAACGGGAGCAGCCCCCGGGGTGAACCGGCGCCCCTCCCCGGGGAGTACGCGGGTGCCGCGTGTACCGCGTCCGTGGTACGAAGCCCCCATGGAGCTGCGCCGCGCCGCCACCGTCGGGGAACTGACCGCCGCCGAGTACCTCTTCGACCACCCGGTGCGTCCGGAGTGGGCCCGGCGGTTCCTGGAGACGCCGGGGCATCATCTGTTCCTGGCCCACGAGGGCGGGGTGCCCGTCGGGTTCGTCAGCGGCGTCGAGACGGTCCACCCGGACAAGGGGACCGAGATGTTCCTGTACGAGCTGGCGGTGGCGGAGCCGTTCCGGCGGCGGGGCACCGGGCGGGCGCTGGTCCGCGAACTCGCCGCCCTGGCCCGGGAACGCGGCTGTTACGGGATGTGGGTGGGGGTGGACGCCGGGAACGACGTCGCCCTTGCCACGTACCGCAGCGCGGGTGGCAAGGACGACGGGGTGTGCACGGTGGTGACGTGGGACTTCGGCTGATGCTCCGCCGAGGGGCGGACGGCCGGGAGGGGTCCGCCGGGCGGACCGCTCCGGTCAGGCCTGCGCGTCCTCGGGGATCGACACCAGCCAGCGGGTGTCGCGGCGGGGGCGCAGGTAGAAGGCCCAGTACAGGGTGGCGACGGCGGTGATGCCGCCGGTCCACAGCAGGTACTTCGTGTCCTGCTGGGTGAGGACGTAGGCGAGGACGACGATCAGCAGGATCGGCATCGCGGGCCACAGCGGCATCCGCCAGGCGGGGGTGTGGCGGTGGTGGCCGCGGCGGGCGAGCAGGGCGGCGACGGCGACCAGCAGGTACATGGCGGTCACCGACACGCCCGTGACGCCGTACAGGGTGTCGAGGTTGACGAAGCAGAGGGCGGCGCCGGGGACGCCGACCAGCAGGGTGGCGACCCAGGGGGAGCCGAAGCGGCCGAGCTTGGACAGGCCGTTGTTGACCGGCTCGGGCCACGCCTTGTCACGGGCGGAGGCGAACAGGACCCGCGAGTTCTGGATGACCATCACGATGCCCGCGTTGATGATCGCGAGGGCGACGCAGAGGCTGACGAAGGTGCCGACGGCGGAGTTGGACCAGGCCGTGACCATGCTGCTGATGTCGCCGCCGGTGAGTTCCTTGATGTCGGAGGCGCCCATGGTGATGGCGACGACCGGGACCAGGATGACGACGGTGGAGATGGCGAGGGTGGCCAGCACCGTGCGGGCGACGTTGCGGCGCGGGTTCTCCAGCTCCTCGGAGAGGTAGACGGCGGTCGAGAAGCCCTGGGTGGCGAAGAGGGCGATGGCCAGTCCGGAGATGACGAGCATGGCCGTCACGGGGTCGGTGTGCGCGCCGGTCCCGGCGACCTGCATCGAGGTGAGGCTGCCGAGGCCGCGGTGGGCGTGGGTGAAGCCCAGCAGGGCCACGACGCCGGCGGCGATGACCTCCAGGACCAGGAAGATGCCGGTGATCCAGGCGTTGGCGCGCAGGTCGAGCAGACCGGCGACGGTGGCCAGGAGCATCACGCCCGCGCCGGTCATCGCCGGATCGAGGTGCACCACGGGGGCGAGGTAGTCGGCGGTGCCGATGGCGATGACCGGCGGGACGATCATCACCACCAGCAGCGACATCACGAAGACGAGCCAGCCCGCGAGCCGTCCGGCCATCGTGGAGACCATGGCGTACTCGCCGCCGGCGCTGGGGATGAGGGTGCCCAGTTCCGAGTAGCAGAACGCCACGGCGATGCAGAGCAGCGAGCCGATCGCGATCGTGAGGGCGGTCGCGGTGCCGAGCGAGCCGAAGAGATCGGGGATGACCACGAACAGCGTCGAGGCCGGTGTCACGCAGGACAACGTCAGCAGGGTGCCGCCGACGACACCGATGGAACGCTTGAGCGTCTTCGGGTTCCCGGTCGCCGTTGGGGCGGCGTCCAGGACGGCGGTCTCGACGGGGCGGAGCGTGTCGGTCATGAAGCGGTTCCGATCAACTCGTACATCTGAGGTTCGGGCGGGAGCGATATCGCCTCCGGCGGCTCGCGTCGTTCTTCGTTCTCATCCGCTCCCGCGCTGATGGAACCTTGACGGAAACCGTTGCGTCAATAGCCGTTTACCTACGGAATCCGCAAGACCGGAGCGACGCACATCACATTGATTTCGCAGGTATCAAACTCACTATGTTGCAATCGTCATGGCCTTACGCATCTCGACCTTGCTTTCAAAGGGAATACCAGGAGATGACCTACGTCACCCGGTTGGTCCCCAAGAACGGGAATCGTTGCGAGGGCGTCAAAAAAACGTCAAGCCGTCCGCTATGCGGACGGCTTGACGAGGTGGTTCGGGCGGGTGTCAGTGGTTGCGCGGGAAGCCCAGGTCGACGCCCGCGGGGGCCTCGGACGGGTCCGGCCAGCGGGTGGTGACGACCTTGCCGCGGGTGTAGAAGTGCGTGCCGTCGTTGCCGTAGATGTGGTGGTCCCCGAAGAGGGAGTCCTTCCAGCCGCCGAAGGAGTGGTAGCCCACCGGCACCGGGATCGGCACGTTCACGCCGACCATGCCCGCCTCGATCTCCAGCTGGAAGCGCCGGGCCGCGCCGCCGTCACGGGTGAAGATCGCGGTGCCGTTGCCGAAGGGCGACGCGTTGATCAGCGCCACGCCCTCCTCGTAGGTATCCACGCGCAGCACGCACAGCACCGGGCCGAAGATCTCGTCCTTGTACGCGTCCGCCGTCACCGGCACCCGGTCCAGGAGCGAGAGGCCGATCCAGTGGCCGTCCTCGTAGCCCTCGACCGTGTAGCCCGTGCCGTCGAGGACGACCTCGCAGCCCTGGTCGGCGGCGCCCTTCACGTAGGAGGCCACCTTGTCGCGGTGGACGGCCGTGATGAGCGGGCCCATCTCGGAGGCCGGGTCGTTGCCGGGACCGATCTTGATCTTCTCGGCGCGCTCGCGGATCTTCTCCACCAGCTCGTCGCCGACCGCGCCGACCGCCACGACCGCGGAGATCGCCATGCAGCGCTCGCCGGCCGAACCGTACGCGGCCGAGACGGCGGCGTCGGCCGCGGCGTCCAGGTCGGCGTCCGGCAGGACCAGCATGTGGTTCTTGGCACCGCCCAGGGCCTGGACCCGCTTGTGGTTCGCGGCGGCGGTGGTGTGGATGTACCGGGCGATCGGCGTCGAGCCGACGAAGGACACCGCCTTGACGTCCGGGTGCTCCAGGAGCCGGTCGACGGCCACCTTGTCACCGTGCACGACGTTGAAGACACCGTCGGGCAGACCGGCCTCGGCCAGCAGCTCGGCGAGCTTCATGGCCGCCGACGGGTCCTTCTCCGAGGGCTTGAGGACGAAGGTGTTGCCGCAGGCGATGGCGATGGGGAACATCCACATCGGGACCATCGCCGGGAAGTTGAACGGCGTGATGCCCGCGACGACACCCAGCGACTGGCGGATCGAGGACACGTCGACCCGCGAGGCCACCTCGGTCGACAGCTCGCCCTTGAGCTGGGTGGTGATCCCGCAGGCCAGCTCGACGATCTCCAGACCGCGGGCGACCTCGCCGAGCGCGTCCGAGTGCACCTTGCCGTGCTCGGCGGTGATCAGCGCGGCGATCTCGTCGCGGTGGGCGTCGAGCAGCGCGCGGAACTTGAACAGGATCGTGGTGCGCTTGGCCAGCGACGACGTCCCCCAGGTGGCGTACGCGTCCTTCGCGGCGGCCACCGCGGCGTCGACCTCCTCGACGCTCGCGAACGCGACCCTCGTGGTCACGGCACCGGTCGCCGGGTCGGTGACCGGCCCGTACGTACCCGACGCACCTTCGACGGACTTGCCACCGATCCAGTGGTCGACGGTCTTCGTCATGGCCAATTACTCCTTCACAGATGGCGTCGTCGGGCGGCGACGTGCCGGTCGTACTCCTCGCGGGCCTTGACCGCCGACGCTCGGGTCGCGGTCTCGGCCACGGGTACATCCCACCAGGCCTGGGCCGGGGGCGCGCCCGACACTGTGTCTGCCGTTTCGGTCTCCACGTAGACACAAGTGGGAGTGTCCGCCTCACGCGCCTCGGCCAGGGCCGCCCGCAGGTCACGCACGGTCCCCGCACGCAGGACACGCATGCCCAGACTGGCCGCGTTGGCCGCCAGATCCACCGGCAGCGGCACCCCCGTGTAGGTACGGTCCGCGGCCAGACGGCGGTACGCCGTGCCGAAGCGCTCTCCGCCCACCGACTCCGAGAGCCCGCCGATCGAGGCGTAGCCGTGGTTCTGGAGGACGATCACCTTGATCGCGACGCCCTCCTGGACGGCGGTGACGATCTCGGTCGGCATCATCAGATACGTGCCGTCGCCCACCAGCGCCCAGACGGGCCGGTCCGGCGCCGCCATCCGCACCCCGATCGCGGCCGGGATCTCGTAGCCCATGCAGGAGTAGCCGTACTCGACGTGGTACTGGTCCCGCGACCGTGCCCGCCACAGTTTGTGCAGGTCGCCGGGGAGCGAGCCGGCCGCGTTGATCAGGATGTCGTCCTCGGTGACCAGGTCGTCGAGGGCGCCGAGTACCTGCGGCTGCGTGGGAGGGACGTCGATGTCCTCCGCCTCGTACGCGGCGTCGACCCGGTGCTCCCAGCGCTCCTTGCCGTCCGTGTACTCCGTGACGTACGCGGGCTCCGCCCGGTGCCGACCGGCGAGCAGCGCCTCGGTGAGCGCCCGCAGACCGGTGCGCGCGTCGGCGATCAGCGGGGTGCCGGCGAGCTTGTGGCCGTCGTGGGGAGCGATGTTGAGATTGAGGAAGCGGACGTCCGGAGCCGCGAACAGCGTGCCCGAGGCGGTGGTGAAGTCGGTGTAGCGGGTGCCGACGCCGATCACCAGGTCCGCGGTACGGGCGAGTCCGTCGGCGGTCGCCGTGCCGGTGTGGCCGATGCCGCCGACGTCCTGCGGGTGGTCCCAGCGCAGCGAGCCCTTGCCGGCCTGGGTGGAGGCGACGGGGATGCCGGTGGCCGAGGCGAGCTCGGCGAGGGCCTCCTCGGCACGGCTGTGGTGCACCCCGCCGCCCGCGACGATCAGCGGGCGCCGGGCCGCGCGGACCGCCTCGACGGCGCGGGCCAGCTCTCCGGCGTCGGCCGGCTGGCGCCGTACCCGCCAGATCCGCTCGGCGAAGAACTCCTCGGGCCAGTCGTACGCCTCCGCCTGCACGTCCTGGGGCAGCGCGAGCGTGACGGCGCCGGTGTCGAGGGGGTCGGTGAGCACGCGCATCGCCTGGAGGGCGGCCGGGATCAGGGCCTCGGGGCGGGTGATCCTGTCGAAGTACCTCGACACCGGGCGCAGACAGTCGTTCACCGACACGTCCCCGGCGAAGGGGACCTCCAGCTGCTGGAGCACCGGGTCGACGGGGCGGGCCGCGAAGACGTCGCCGGGCAGGAGCAGCACCGGCAGATGGTTGACGGTGGCGAGCGCGGCGCCGGTGACGAGGTTGGTGGCGCCGGGCCCGATGGAGGTGGTCACGGCGTGCGTGGAGAGCCGGCCGCACTGCCGGGCGTAGCCGACGGCCGCGTGCACCATGGCCTGTTCGTTGCGCCCCTGGTGGAACGGCATCACGGGAGGTGCGGACGGTGTCCCCCCGCCGGGCGCGGCGGCCTGCTCGACGAGCGCCTGGCCGATGCCCGCGACGTTCCCGTGGCCGAAGATGCCCCACATGGCGCCGATCAGCCGACGCCGGGCGCCGTCCCGTTCGGTGTACTGCGCGGCCAGGAACCGCACCAGCGCCTGGGCGACCGTCAGCCGGGTCGTCGAGGTCATCGGTATCCCCCTGTGCTCGTCGTGTGCTCCGGGTGGAAGCGGATCCGCCACTCCCTGTCGCCCCCGGGCCCCGCCATGACGTTCAGGTAGTACATGGGGTGACCGGGCTGGGCGATGGAGGGGCCGTGCCACCCGTCGGGGACGAGGACGGCGTCGCCGCTGCGGACCTCGGCGAGGAGGTCGGCACCGCCCTCGCGGGAGGGGGAGACGCGCTGGTAGCCGAAGCCGTTCGGTCCGTCGATCTCGAAGTAGTAGATCTCCTCCAGCCGGGACTCGACGCCCGGCAGGTGTTCGTCGTGCTTGTGCGGCGGGTACGAGGACCAGTTGCCGCCGGGCGTGACGACCTCGACGGCGATGAGCCGGTCGCAGTCGAAGACGTCCGCGGCGGCGAAGTTGCGCACCTGGCGGGCGCAGTTGCCGCTGCCGCGGGCCTCGACGGGTACCTCCGGCGCGGGGCCGTAGCGGGCGGGGAGTCGGCGCTCGCACTTCGCTCCTGCCAGGGCGAAGCGGCCTCCCGCGCCGGAGGCGATCTGGGCCCGGGCCTCACGGGGAACGTACGCGAAGTCGGTGACTCCGTCGAACACGCTCCTCCTGCCCAGGAGTTGGAACTCCTCCTCTTCCATTCCGTCCTTGGTGCGCACCGTGCAGCCGCCGCCGAGCGGGAGCACGATCCATTCACTGTCCCCGGTG
This sequence comes from Streptomyces sp. NPDC127038, assembly GCF_042725875.1. Lineage (NCBI taxonomy): Bacteria > Bacillati > Actinomycetota > Actinomycetes > Kitasatosporales > Streptomycetaceae > Streptomyces > Streptomyces sp. NPDC127038. The sequence goes on from NZ_JBHXDQ010000034.1 coordinate 87,365, forward strand.
GTGAACGTGTGGGTGCCGCCGGGTGCCAGCTCCACGACGCGCAGGCTGCTGTGGGTCCAGCCGGCCCGTTCGGGGTCGATGTCGAGGGCGTAGTGGGCGTCGGATGCGGTGCCTCTGGGCACGTGCAGCCCGTTGTCCGGACGTCTCATGCGGCCCTCACAGGAGTCCTACGGCGGTGTCCACGGCCGCGGCGACATCGCCGTCCGCGGGGTACAGCAGCGAACGGCCCACCACCAGACCCTGCACGGTGGGGAGTTGGAGCGCCCCGCGCCATTTCTCGTACGCACCCTCCTGGTCCTCGCCGACATCGCCGCCGAGCAGGACGGCGGGCAGCGTGGACGCCTCCATGACACGGGCCATGTCGTCGGGGTTCTCGGTGACGGGGACCTTGAGCCAGGTGTACGCCGAACTGCCGCCCAGACCGCCCGCGACGGCGAGGGACTTGGTGACGGCCTCGGCACTCAGATCGTTGCGCAGCGTGCCGTCGTCCCGGCGACGGCAGAGGAACGGTTCGACGAAGACCGGAAGCCGGCGTTCGGCCATGTCGTCGATCACGCGGGCGGCGGACTCCAGGGTGCGCAGCGATCCGGGGTCGTCGTAGTCGATGCGCAGGAGCAGTTTCCCGGCGTCGAAGCCGAGCCGTTCGATGTCCTTCGGGCGGTGGCCGGTGAACCGGTCGTCCAGTTCGAAGGCGGAGCCCGCGAGTCCGCCGCGGTTCATCGACCCGATGACCACCTTGCCGTCGAGCACGCCGAGCAGCAGCAGGTCGTCGAGTATGTCGGCGGTGGCGAGCACGCCGTCGACGCCGGGGCGGGAGAGCGCGACGCACAGGCGTTCCAGCAGGCCGGCGCGGTCCGCCATGGCCAGCCTCCGGTCGCCGACGGCCAGCATGCCGCGGGCCGGGTGGTCGGCGGCGACGATCATCAGCCGCCCGGAGCCCTGGAGCAGCGGTCGCCGGACCCGCCGGGAGGCGGCCTCGGCGATCGCCTCGGGTGTCCGGGCCCGCGTGCGGGCGAGGGCGGAGACGTCGACAGCGGGGAGGGCGCGCGCGTCGCCGCCCTGTTCGGGGCGGGCGCCGCCGACGTGGCCCGCCCTCATCGCACCGCTCCGGCGGCGAGGGCCCGCTCGATCTCGTACGGGGTGGGCATCGCGGAGGAGCACTCCAGCCGCGAGGCGACGATGGCGCCGGCCGCGTTCGCGTGGCGCATGGTCTTCTCCAGGTCCCAGCCGGCCAGCAGTCCGTGACAGAGGGAGCCGCCGAACGCGTCGCCCGCGCCGAGGCCGTTGAGGACCTCGACGGGGAGGGGCGGGACCTCGGCGGTGGTGCCGTCGCGATGGACGGCGAGGACTCCCTTGGGACCCTGTTTCACCACGGCGAGTTCGGGTCCCGCTTCGAGGAGGGCCGCGGCGGCCGCGTGCGGCTCGCGTTCCCCGGTGGCGATCTCGACCTCGTCGAGGTTGCCGACGGCCACGGTGGCGTGGCGCAGGGCCTCGGCGTAGAAGGGGTGCGCGGAGGCCGGGTCCCGCCAGAACATGGGGCGCCAGTCGAGGTCGAAGACCGTCGGGCCGGAGCGGGCGCGGTGGGCCAGGGCGGTCAGGGTGGCCGTCCGGCTGGGTTCCGCGCTCAGTCCCGTGCCGGTCATCCAGAAGACGCCGGCCCCGCGCAGGGCGTCGAGGTCGAGTTCGCCCGCGTCGATCTCCAGGTCCGGGGCCTTGGGCTGCCGGTAGAAGTACAGCGGGAAGTCGTCGGGCGGGAAGATCTCGCAGAAGGTGACCGGGGTCGGCAGTCCCGGGACCGCGGTGACCCAGCGGTCGTCGACGCCGAACTCGCGCAGCGCCTCGTGCAGATAGGTTCCGAAGGGATCGGCACCCGTTCGGGTGATGACCGCCGTACGCCGGCCGAGCCGCGCGGCCGCCACCGCGACGTTGGTCGCCGAGCCGCCGAGGAACTTGCCGAAGGACGTCACCCGGGACAGCGGGACCCCCGTCTGCAACGGGTAGAGGTCCACACCGATCCGCCCCATGGTGATCAGCTCGTACGCCATCGCGTTCCCTTCGGCGCGGTCCCTGCGGCTGCCCCCAGGTGTAGTCCCGCACGGGGAGCCTGTCAACGTTTTGTCCAGACATTCGGACCAGGGCTTGACACCTCCGGGGAGCCGCCGGAAGCTGGCGCCCATGACGTCGTCGCAGCCGCAGTCATCGCCGCAGCCGTCCCCGGAACCCTCTCCGAAGTCGTCGCCTCCCCCCTCACTGTCGCGCATCCGGATCGGTTCGGCTCCCGATTCCTGGGGCGTCTGGTTCCCCGACGATCCCCGGCAGGTCCCCTGGCAGCGGTTCCTCGACGAGGTCTCCGGATCCGGCTACGAGTGGATCGAGCTCGGCCCGTACGGCTATCTGCCCACCGATCCCGACGTGCTCCTGGAGGAGACCGGCCGGCGCGGGCTCAAGGTCTCGGCGGGCACGGTCTTCACCGGACTGCACCGGGGCCCCGACGTGTGGGAGTCCACCTGGGCGCACGTCTCGGACATCGCCGAGCTGGCCCGGGCGACGGGCGCCGGACATCTCGTGGTCATCCCGGCCTTCTGGCGGGACGACAAGACCGGCGCGGTGCTGGAGGACAGCGTGCTGACGCCGGCCCAGTGGCGCGATCTGGCCTCCCAGACCGAGCGGCTCGCCCACGAGGTGCGTGAGCGCTACGGGCTGCGGGTCGTCGTCCATCCGCACGCCGACACGCACATCGACAGCGAGGAGAACGTCACCCGCTTCCTCGACGCGACCGACTCCTCGCTGGTGTCGCTCTGCCTGGACACTGGGCACTACGCCTACTGCGGCGGCGACAGCGTCAAGCTCATCGAGACGTACGGAGAGCGCATCGGCTACCTCCACCTCAAGCAGGTGGACCCCGAGGTGCTGGCCGGGGTACGGGCCGAGGACCTGCCGTTCGGGCCCGCCGTCGGCCGCGGCGTGATGTGCGAACCGCCCTCCGGAGTACCGGCGTTGGAGCCCGTCCTCGCCGCCGCGCAGGACCTCGGCGTCGAGCTCTTCGCGATCGTCGAGCAGGACATGTACCCGTGCCCGCCGGACAAGCCGCTGCCGATCGCCCGCCGCACCCGGGCGTTCCTGAGGTCCTGCGGGGCCTGAGGCGCCCCGGGGGCTGGGGCGGTTCGGGGCTGGGTGGTTCGGGGCTGAGGGTCGGTCAGGTTCTGTGCGTCACTCGTGTCACAAAAACCTCCGTGGTGTCACACATGTCCCGTATACGCGGGTCTTGCGTCACGCCCGGTCGACAGTCGGGGCCCGGCGCTCACACCGCGTCGTTCTCCGGGCACAGGCTTTGTGATCACCAGCGCAGCGCCCGGCTCCCCCGACGACCGTCCCAGGCCGCCGCCGCGGTGCGCGCGGGGAGGTACCACTCATGACCGACCGCGGACTCTGGTCGTACAAGGAGATCGCCGCTCACATCAAGGTGCAGCCGGACACCGTCCGCTCCTACCGCAAGCACGGGCTGCTGCCGCCGCCCGACCACGTCGAGTCAGGGAAGCCCTACTGGTACGCCGACACCGTCCGCGCCTGGGTCGCCTCCCGGCCGGGGAACAGGGGCCGCAAGGACGGATGACGCGGCCGGGGGACGCGGCACCCCTTCGTGCCGCGTCCCCGGGCCGGACCCGGTCCCCTCCCTCACGCCCACGGCTCGATGACGGTCACCCCCGCCCCCGGAGCCGACCCCATCGCGGCCAGCGCGGCCGGAGCGGCGTCCAGCGTGATGGAGGAGGTCACGAGGAGATCGGGGCGCAGCACTCCGGAGCGGACCAGTTCCAGCAGGGGCGGGTAGGCGTGGGCCGCCATCCCGTGGCTGCCGAGGAGTTCGAGTTCGAGGGCGATCACCCGGGCCATCGGGACCGGGGTGACGCCGGTCGGGGAGGGCAGCAGGCCGACCTGGACGTGCCGGCCGCGACGGCGCAGCCCGTTGACCGAGGCCGCGCAGGTGCCGGGGGATCCGAGGGCGTCGAGCGACAACTGTGCGCCGCCGCCCGTCAGTTCACGGACCGCCTCGGCCGGGTCCGCCACCTCCGAGGCGTCGACGCACGCCGCCGCCCCGAACCCACGGGCCAGATCGAGCGCCGCCGGGGACACGTCCACGGCCACGACCCGCGCTCCGCAGGCCGCCGCGATCATCACGGCGGAGAGGCCGACCCCGCCGCAGCCGTGCACCGCGACCCACTCCCCCGGGGCCGCTCTTCCCTGGGTGACGACCGCACGGAACGCCGTGGCGAACCGGCAGCCCAGGGAGGCCGCCGTCGCGAAGGACAGCTCCGGCGCCAGCGGGATCAGGTTCACGTCGGCGTGGTCGAGCGCCACGTACTGGGCGAAGGAGCCCCAGTGGGTGAAGCCCGGCTGGGTCTGCCGCTCGCACACCTGCTGGTCGCCGGCCGCGCAGGCGGGGCAGCTTCCGCAGGCGCAGACGAACGGGACGGTGACCCGGTCGCCGGGGCGGTGGCCGGTCACCCGGGGGCCCACCGCCTCGATCACTCCGGCGAGTTCATGGCCGGGTACGTGGGGCAGCGTGATGTCGGGGTCGTGGCCCATCCAGCCGTGCCAGTCGCTCCGGCACAGCCCTGTGGCCTCGACCCGCACCACCACTCCGTGCTCCGCGGGTTCCGGGTCCGCCACCTCCCGTACCCCGGCCGGCTCCCCGTACCGCTCGAACACCACTGCCCGCATCGGCTCCCGCCCTCCACTCGGAGATCAGCTTCCGGGCACACGCTAGAGGGTGGGGTGTACCGGCGTCGGGGTCGGCGTCGCGGGGTCGGTCCGGTGGGTGGGTCGGGGCCGTGCCGGTGCATCAGGCCGTCGCCGTTGGGTGAGGTGTGGGCGTCGGTGGCGACGGCCATCG
>NZ_JBHXDQ010000035.1:0-90142 GCF_042725875.1 Streptomyces sp. NPDC127038
TATGAGCCTGGTGGTGGGCGGGGCGCCCCCCCCCCCGACCGGGGCCGTAACCAGGGCTCCCGGCCCGCCGCCTCGGACGAGGCGGCGGGCGGAACGTCCTACTTGATGCCGAGCTGACCGCAGAGCGCCTTGTAGGGCGTCGTGCAGATCTTGCTGACGGGGTAGATGCCGTCCTGGACCACCGTGTTCTCGATGTTGTCCTTGGTGAGGGCGACAACGGGCACGAGCTGGGACGGAATGCTCTTGTTCGTGGGGCTGTCGACCTTGTCGCGGGTGAGCGCGTCGAACTCGATCGAGCGGCCCTGGACCCGGGCGACCGCCATCTCGGCGGCGGCGTTGGCCTCCTCCGGGTACGACTTGTACACGCTCATGTACTGGTCGCCCTTGATGATCCGCTGCACGGCGACGAGCTCGGAGTCCTGGCCGGTGACCGGCGGCACCTTGCTGACACCCGCGGCCTTGAAGGCGTCGATGACCGCGCCCGCGATGCCGTCGTTGGCGGCGTAGACGCCGGCGATGTTGCTCAGCCCGACGGCCTGGATGGACTTCTCCATGTTGGCCTTGGCGTTGACCGGGTCCCAGTCCTTGGTGTCGTACTGGGCGGCGATGATCACCTTGTCCTGGAGCTCGGACTTGGCACCCGCCTTGAACTGCGCCGCGTTGGGGTCGGTCAGCGAGCCGTTCATCATGATGATCTTCTTCGAGGCCGAGTTGACGCCCAGCGCGCCGACCAGGGCCTTGCCCTGGGTCTCGCCGACCAGCTCGTTGTCGAAGGAGATGTACGCGTCGATCGGACCCTGGGCCAGGCGGTCGTACGCGATGACCGGGATGCCGGCCTCCTTGGCCTTGCGCACGCCCTTGGCGATCGACACCGAGTCCACCGCGTCCACGAGGATGACGTCGACCTTCTCGTCGATCATCTGCTGCATCTGGCGCAGCTGCTTGGCCGCGTCCTGCTCAGCGTTCAGGTAGACGACGTCACCCTTCTTCTCGGTGAGCTTCAGAACCTGGTCCCGGATGATCGGGTAGTCGAACTTGTCGTAACGGGTGTTCTGCTTCTCCGGAAGGAGCAGCCCGACCTTGATGTCGTCGCCCTTCGTGGGGCTAGCCGAGGTGCCACTCCCTCCGATGCCCAGGCCGCAGCCGGAGACGGTGACGGCCATGGCGGAGGACGCCACGGCTATGGCGGTACGGCGGAGGCCGGTGTTACGAGTCTTCACATCAGGTGCCTTCCGGGCGAGGTTGCAGCATTGCGACCCAGGTGGCTGAAAGCCAACGCGGCGATCACCTCAGCGTCAAGGAGTAATCACTTAACGAGATGGCAACGGCGTTTCGTGTTCCACAAGTGAACACGACGGGAAAAGACTACGCCCATCCACCGACCGATCCCCTCAGCTTCACCTTCCGTCATTCACAGGTACAACCAACTTCCTTTCACAGGAGTCGTGATCCCCGACGGTTTTTAACTGCCGTTGACGATCAGTCAGACCAGAAGGAAGACATGTTCAGAGCCACCGGCGCACGGGGCACCCTCTCCTCGGCCCTCGTGCTCGCCGCCGCGGGCGGCCTGCTCGGCACGGCCGGCACGGCCGCTTCCGCAGTGACCAACTGCACATCGCCCGTCTATAAGCGGCAGTTCTATGCGAACACCACGTTTTCGGGCACACCCAAGAAGACGGACTGTGACTCCGCGATCGACCAGAACTGGGGCTCGGGCGCACCCGCGGCCGGACTGCCCGCCGACAACTTCGGCGTCCGCTGGACCGTCACCCGCGACTTCGGATCGGGCGGCCCCTTCACCCTCCCCGTCACCGCCCAGGACGGAATACGGGTCTATCTGGATAACTCGCGCAAAGTAGACCTCTGGACGAACGTCTCGGCCACCCGGTCGAAAACGGTCGCCCTCACCATTCCTCCGGGAAAGCACACGCTGCGCGTCGATTTCGCCAACTGGACGGGCAAGGCAAACGTCACTTTCGCCTACAAACCCGTCACGTCCCCGGGCACCGACAAAATCAAGCCACTTGTTCCCACGGGTTCCTCGGCGTCCTACGACAACGCGACCGGCAACGCCCGGATCTCCTGGTCCCGGAGCCCGGAGATGGACCTCGCGGGATACCGCGTCTACCGCCGCCCCAAGGGCGGCAGCACCTGGACCCTGCGCACCACGACCACCGCCACCTCGTACACCGACACGTCCCTCCCGGCGACCGGCGACACGTACTACTACGAGGTCCGCGCCCACGACCGGGCCGGCAACGAGTCCGCGGGCACGGCGGACCGCCCGGTGACCACCGCCGACCGCACGGCCCCGGAGCGCGTCACCGGTCTGTCGGGCCGCGGCACCACCGCGGGCAACGGCCTGTCCTGGCAGCCCTCGTCGGCGGACGTCGACCACTACGAGGTGTGGGCCGCGCCGGTCGGCGGGAGCGACCCCGACGGGCCCGAGCCCGTGTTCGGGACGTCCTACACGGACCCGATCGCCCCGGTGGGCACCGACTACCGCTACACCGTCCACGCCGTCGACCGGGCCGGGAACGTCTCCCCCGTCTCCGACACCCTGACGCTCACGCGCCCGGAGGACTCCACGGCGCCCGCGCCGCACGCGCTCCTGGCCACGCCCGCCGACGCCTCCACCCGCGTCGACTGGACCCCGGCGGACGACCCCGGCGCGATGGTCACCGGGTTCCGCGTCTACCGCCGTACGACCGCACTGGGCCGGTGGACCCTGGTGGGCGGCACCGACGCCACGGGCTCCTCCTTCGACGACACCTCCGCCCCGAAGGGCACCGCGTACTACTACGTCGCCTCGGTCGACGGCCGAGGAGCCGAGTCGGGCCCCTCGGCGCAGACCACCGCCGAGCGGCTCACGCCCGCCACCGCCACCGGTCCCGCGGCCCCGCTGCTGACCGTGGTCTCCGAGGGCGGGACCCGCTTCCCCCTCCAGGTCGGGATACGGCCCGGAACGGGCGACGGGGCACGGCTGCTCAAGGGGTACGCGTGGGACGTCTCCGGTGCCTGCGGCACGAGCGGCCCGCGGTTCACCACCTCGGACACGGTCTCCTGGACGCCCCCGTACACGGGCCCGTGCACCGTCACGGTCAGCGCCGTGGACGTCTACGGCCGGACGGGCGAGGAAGCGGCCTCCGTCGAGGTCATGGTCGCCCGCTGACCGGGCGACGGCACGCGGAAGGGGCCCCCCGGTTCGGACGAACCGGTGGGCCCCTTCGCTTCGAGAACTAGTCGGCCGCCCGCTTGGGGCGCCAGACCACCAGCGCGCTGGTCTGCTGGACCTCCTGGTACGGGACCAGGTCGCGCCGGTAGGAGGCGTGCACGGCGGCCTCGCGCTGCTGCATGGCGGCGGCGGCGCCGTCCAGGGCCGACTCCAGCTCCGCGACGCGGGACTGGAGCGCGGCGACCTGGTTCTCCAGTTCGATGATGCGCTTGATGCCGGCGAGGTTGATGCCCTCGTCCTGCGACAACTGCTGCACGGTGCGCAGCAGCTCGATGTCGCGGGCCGAGTAACGGCGGCCCCGGCCGGCCGTGCGGTCGGGAGAGACCAGACCGAGCCGGTCGTACTGACGCAGGGTCTGCGGGTGCAGTCCGGAGAGCTGGGCCGCCACCGAGATGACGTAGACCGGGGTCTCCTCGGTCAGTTCATAGGGGTTGCGTCGACGACCGGTCGTGTCCATGGCTCCGTCATGCTCCCTTCGCGGCCTGGAACAGCTCCGCCCGCGGATCCTCACCCGCGGTCGCCTCTCGATACGCCTCCAGAGCGTCACGAGCCTTGCCGGACAGGTCCTGGGGGACCGTCACCTCGACGGTGACCAGCAGGTCGCCCCGGGTGCCGTCCTTGCGGACCGCGCCCCTGCCCCGGGCGCGCATGGTGCGCCCGTTCGGAGTGCCCGGCGGCAGCTTCAGCGTCACCGGAGGACCGCCCAGCGTCGGGACCTTCACCTCGCCGCCGAGCGCCGCCTCCGCGAAGGTGACGGGCACGGTGACGGTGAGGTTGTCGTCCTTGCGGCCGAAGACCGGGTGACCGTCCACGTGGACGGTGACGTACAGGTCACCGGCCGGACCTCCCCGCTCTCCGGGAGCGCCCTTGCCGCGCAGCCGGATCCGCTGGTTGTCGCTGACACCCGCGGGGATCCGGACCTGCATCGTGCGGGACGACTTGGCCCGCCCGCTGCCCGCGCACTCCATGCAGGGGTGCTCGGCGATGAGGCCGCGGCCCTTGCAGTCCGGGCACGGGTCCGTGAGCGAGAACCCGCCGCCCGAGCCGCGCGCCACCTGGCCGGTGCCGACGCAGGTCGGGCACACACGCGGTGTGCCGTTCTTGTCGCCGGTTCCCGAACAGGCCTTGCAGGCCGCCTGCGAGGTCATCCGCAGCGGAACGGTCGCGCCGTCCACCGCCTCCGTGAAGGAGAGCGTGACCTCGGTGTCGATGTCCTGGCCGCGCCGGGGCTGCGTACGCGTGCCCGGTCCGGCGCCGCCCCGGTTGAACAGGCCGCCGAAGACGTCGCCGATGCCGCCGCCGAAGCCGCCGGCCCCTCCCGCTCCCTGGCCCTGGGCGCCGCCTCCGAAGAGGTCACCCAGGTCGAAGTTGAAGTTGCCGCCGCCCGCGCCGGGACCCGGACGGAAGCCACCGCTGCCGAAGAGGGCGCGTGCCTCGTCGTACTCCTTGCGCTTCTTGGGGTCGCCGAGCACGTCGTTGGCCTCGGAGATCTCCTTGAAGCGCTCCTCCGCCTTGGCGTTGCCCTTGTTGGCGTCCGGGTGGAACTCGCGGGCGAGCTTCCGGTACGCCTTCTTGATCTCGGCCTCGGTGGCGTCCTTGGGGACGCCGAGGACCTTGTAGAAGTCCTTCTCGATGAAGTCCTTGGTGCTCATCCCCGACGTCCCTCCTCCCTCGTCCGTTCAAGCTCAGCCCTCGTCCGGGCCACCGCTCTCCTTGTCGTCGGCCGCGTCGGCCGATTCCTCGGCCTTGACCGTCTGCGCCCCCGGCTGCGGCTCGGCGACGGCGACCCGCGCGGGGCGGATGGTCCGTTCGCCGAAGCGATACCCCGGCTGGAGAATCGCCACGCACGTCGTCTCCGTGACGTCCGGCGCGTACGAGTGCATCAGGGCCTCGTGGATCGTCGGGTCGAAGGGCTCGCCCTCCTTGCCGAACTGCTGGAGTCCCATCTTCGCCGCGACGGTCTCCAGCGATTCGGCGACGGACTTGAATCCGCCGACGAGCTCGCCGTGGTCCCGCGCGCGGCCGATGTCGTCGAGCACGGGCAGGAGCTCGGTCAGGAGGCTCGCCACGGCGACCTCCCTGACCGCGATCCGGTCGCGCTCGATGCGGCGGCGGTAGTTCTGGAACTCGGCCTGGAGCCGCTGGAGGTCCGCGGTGCGCTCGGACAGTGCCATGCGCGCCTGGTCCAGCTGGGCCGTCAGGCCGGTCAACTGTGCTGCTGCGTCCCCGTCCGGGGCCGCCGCCCCCTCCGCAGAGGGGGTGGCGGTCTGCGGCTCGGCGTCGTCAGAGGTGGCGCCGGAAGGGACGTCGGGCTGCTCTTCGAAGCCCGGGGTCTCCTCCGTCACGCGGCACCGTCCCGGCGGTCCTCGTCGACGATCTCGGCGTCGACGACGTCGTCGTCGGCCTTCGGGGCCTCGGAGCCGTGGGCGTCGCCGCCGGTGGCCTGGGAGGCCTGGGCGTCGGCGTACATGGCCTGGCCGAGCTTCTGCGAGACCGCGGCGACCTTCTCGGTCGCGGTGCGGATCTCCGCGATGTCCTCGCCCTTGAGCGCGGCCTTCAGCTCCTCGACGGAGGCCTCGACCTCGGTCTTGATCTCGCCGGGGACCTTGTCCTCGTTGTCCTTGAGGAACTTCTCGGTCTGGTAGACGAGCTGCTCGCCCTGGTTGCGGGTCTCGGCGGCCTCGCGGCGGGCGTGGTCCTCCTCCGCGTACTTCTCGGCCTCCTGGCGCATGCGGTCGACCTCGTCCTTCGGCAGCGAGGAGCCACCGGTGACGGTCATCTTCTGCTCCTTGCCCGTGCCGAGGTCCTTCGCGGTCACGTGCATGATGCCGTTGGCGTCGATGTCGAAGGCGACCTCGATCTGCGGGACACCGCGCGGGGCCGGCGGCAGACCGGTCAGCTCGAACATGCCGAGCTTCTTGTTGTACGCCGCGATCTCGCGCTCGCCCTGGTAGACCTGGATCTGCACGGAGGGCTGGTTGTCCTCGGCCGTCGTGAAGATCTCGGACCGCTTGGTCGGGATCGTGGTGTTGCGCTCGATGAGCTTGGTCATGATCCCTCCCTTGGTCTCGATGCCGAGGGACAGCGGGGTCACGTCGAGGAGCAGGACGTCCTTGACCTCACCCTTGAGGACACCGGCCTGGAGGGCCGCGCCGATGGCGACGACCTCGTCCGGGTTCACACCCTTGTTGGCCTCGTTGCCGCCGGTCAGCTCCTTGACGAGCTCGGCGACGGCGGGCATACGGGTGGAACCGCCGACGAGAACGACGTGGTCGATCTCGGACAGCTGGATGCCCGCGTCCTTGATGACGTTGTGGAACGGCGTCTTGCAGCGCTCCAGGAGGTCGGCCGTCAGCTGCTGGAACTGGGCGCGCGTGAGCTTCTCGTCCAGGTGCAGCGGGCCCTCGGCGGAAGCCGTGATGTAGGGCAGGTTGATCGAGGTCTCGGTGGACGAGGACAGCTCGATCTTGGCCTTCTCGGCGGCCTCGCGCAGACGCTGGAGCGCCATCTTGTCCTTGGCGAGGTCCACACCGTGGCCGGAGCGGAACTGCTGCACCAGGTAGTCGACGACGCGCTGGTCCCAGTCGTCACCACCGAGGTGGTTGTCACCGTTGGTGGCCTTCACCTCGACGACGCCGTCGCCGATCTCCAGCAGGGACACGTCGAAGGTGCCGCCACCGAGGTCGAAGACGAGGATCGTCTGGTCGTCCTTGTCGAGGCCGTACGCCAGCGCGGCGGCGGTCGGCTCGTTGACGATACGAAGGACGTTCAGACCGGCGATCTCGCCGGCTTCCTTCGTCGCCTGACGCTCGGAGTCGTTGAAGTACGCCGGGACGGTGATGACCGCGTCGGCCACCTTCTCGCCCAGGTACGCCTCGGCGTCGCGCTTCAGCTTCTGCAGGATGAAGGCGCTCATCTGCTGCGGGTTGAAGCTCTTGCCGTCGAGCTCGATCTTCCAGTCGGTGCCCATGTGACGCTTCACCGAACGGATGGTCCGGTCCACGTTGGTGACCGCCTGGCGCTTGGCGACCTCGCCGACGAGCACCTCGCCGTTCTTCGCGAAGGCGACGACGGACGGCGTGGTCCTGGCGCCTTCGGCGTTGGTGATGACGGTGGGCTCGCCGCCTTCGAGAACGCTGACGACGGAGTTAGTCGTGCCCAGGTCGATGCCGACCGCACGTGCCATTTCGATTCCTCCAGCAATGACTTGAGTGGAACGGACTCAAGTGTGCACGACGTCCGCCCCCTGGTCAACAGACCTGAGTCGACGGGGCTCAACTCTTATCCGCTCCTTACACGCATGGAGCCTCTGAACTGGGGTTTTCTCGCAGAGTCAGTGAACCTTCACCGCGCCAGGTGCCTCCGGACGGGGACGCCCCGGACGCCCGAGCACCCTCGGGACGGGTCCCCCGGGAGCCGGGATGGCATGCGGAGGGGTACGGCGCGGACGGACCCCGGGACGTACGGCCCCGGCGACGGCGACCGCCGACACGGCGCCCGCCACCCACCAGGCGGCTCCCGCCCCGAGCCAGCCGAGGTCGATGCACAGCCCCACGGACGCGGCCGCGAACGCGGCCAGACCCGTCACGACCATGACCCCCTGCCGGGTGAGTCCCGCCCGCCGCAGCCGGTGCACCAGATGGTCGGGCGCCGGGCGCAGCAGCGGCCACCCGGCCCGCCCCCGCGACACCAGGACCAGCAGGGCGTCGGCGCTGGCCACGGCCGTCAGCGCGAAGGCGGCGCCGAGTCCGGGCCCGGCCGGCCGCTCCGCCTGCACCAGCACGACGGCCGAGGCCAGCAGGAAGCCGGCGAACAGCGACCCGCAGCGACCCGGCGCGATCCGGGCGGGGGGCCATCCCTGCATCAGGAAGCCGGTGAGGGCGGCGGCCAGCACGCTGAGCAGCGCGGCGAGGCCGTCCATGAGCCCGGCGGCGGCGCAGCCGCTGAGGGCGAAGGCGGTGATGACACCGACCGTCCCCATCACCCCGTCCGCGTGGTCGAGGGAGCGGAAGGCCTGCGTGACGAGGACGATCCAGACCACGGCCAGCACCCCGGCCGGCGCCCCGAGTTCACCGAAGGGGACGGTCAGCGCGGCGGCGACGGCGACCCCCGCCACGCACACCACCGGGGGCACGGGCAGGAGATCGGCGGCCAGACCGAGCAGCGCGACCACGATCGCGGCGGCCAGCAGCCGCCCGGCGTCCGCGCCGAGCGGGGCGGCGCCGGTCCAGTTCCCGGCCCAGCCGACGAGCGCCGTGGCGCCCGCCACGGCGACCCCGCCGAGGAGCGGGACGGGACGCGCCTTCACGGGCGCCCGGGGTCTCGCGCGGCGGGCACGAAGCCCCGTCCCGTCGGCCGGGCCGAGGCGCAGGGAGAGCGACCGCAGCAGCGCGGAGAGCGTGGCGGTCAGGAGGAGAGCGGCGGTGGCGGCCGTGATTCCGTACAGCACGTCGCCAATTTAGGGGTAATTGTCACAGTATTGGGTGAATAACACGATCGGGTTTACGTGTCCTGTCGTCACGGGGTGAACCGGACCCCGTGCCCGGCTCCCGGGCCCCCACTCAGGCATCCCTCAGCGACGCAGATCACCGCACCGCTGACTACAGTGCGGCGGAGGAAGTGGGTAGTCTCAGACGGACTGCATAAGTTACCGCTTAGTAATCACCTTCGAGGTCACCTCGAAGAACACCTCGCAGGCCCGAGGAGCCCCCGAATGCAACTCGCCGCGATCATCGTGTCGCTGGTCCTGACCGTGGTCGGCGTCGCGCTGATCGCGCGGGCCGTCGCGCAGATCTACCGGTTCATCAAGCTCGGCCAGCCCGTACCCGCCGGCAGCCGCACCGACGACTGGAAGGCCCGCAGCGTCACGCTGGCCAAGGAATTCGTCGGCCACACCCGGATGAACCGGTGGGGGATCATCGGCGTCGCGCACTGGTTCGTGGCCGTCGGCTTCCTGACGCTCGGCCTGACGATCGTCACGGCCTACGGCCAGCTGTTCAAGGCCGACTGGACGCTCCCGGTGCTCGGCGGCTTCCTCCCGTACGAGCTCTACACCGAGTTCATCGCCCTGTTCACGACGCTCGGCATCCTCGTACTGATCGCCGTCCGCCAGCTGAACCGCCCCTCGAAGCCGGGCCGCAAGTCCCGCTTCGCCGGCTCCAAGACCGGCCAGGCCTACTTCGTCGAGGCCGTGATCCTCGTCATCGGCCTCGCGATCATGACCCTGCGCGGCCTCGAAGGCGCCCTGCACGGCGTCGACCACTACGAAGCCGCTTACTGGGCCTCGTACCCCCTGGTCGCCGCCTTCAAGGGCCTGAGCCTCGGCACCCTCCAGAACCTGGTCTACCTGACCGCCATGATCAAGCTCGGCGTCACCATGGGCTGGGCGATCACGGTCGGCCTGAACACCAACATGGGCGTCGCCTGGCACCGCTTCCTCGCCTTCCCGAACATCTGGTTCAAGCGCGACGCCAAGGGCGCGACCGCGCTCGGCGAGCTGCTCCCGATGACCAGCGGCGGCAAGGCCATCGACTTCACCGACCCCGGTGAGGACGACGTCTTCGGTGTCTCCCAGGTCGAGCAGTTCTCCTGGAAGGGCCTGCTCGACTTCTCCACCTGCACCGAGTGCGGCCGCTGCCAGTCGCAGTGCCCCGCCTGGAACACCGGCAAGCCGCTCTCCCCCAAGCTCCTCATCATGTCGCTGCGCGACCACGCGCACGCCAAGGCCCCGTACCTGCTGGCCGGCGGCGGCAAGGACATGGAAGGCAACGAGAAGGCCTCCGAGGAGCAGCTCAAGGACGTGCCCGCGGCCGCCCTGGCCGAGGCCGAGCGCCCGCTGATCGGCACCGCGGAAGAGAACGGCGTCATCGACCCCGACGTCCTGTGGTCCTGTACCACCTGCGGCGCCTGCGTCGAGCAGTGCCCGGTCGACATCGAGCACATCGACCACATCGTCGACATGCGCCGCTACCAGGTGATGATCGAGAGCGCGTTCCCGTCCGAGGCGGGCACGATGCTCAAGAACCTGGAGAAGAAGGGCAACCCCTGGGGCCTTGCCAAGAAGCAGCGCCTGGAGTGGACGAAGGAGGTCGACTTCGAGATCCCCGTCGTCGGCCGCGACATCGAGGACCTCAGCGAGATCGAGTACCTCTACTGGGTCGGCTGCGCCGGCGCCCTGGAGGACCGCGCCAAGAAGACCACCAAGGCCTTCGCGGAACTGCTGCACATGGCGGGCGTCAAGTTCGCGATCATGGGCGGCGACGAGAAGTGCACCGGTGACTCCGCCCGCCGCCTCGGCAACGAGCCCCTCTTCCAGGAGCTCGGCATGGAGAACGTCGCCGCGCTGAACATGGCGTTCGGCGAGGATGACGAGGACGAGTCGACCAAGAAGCCGAAGTCGGCCAAGAAGATCGTCGCCACCTGCCCGCACTGCCTCAACACCATCGGCAACGAGTACCCGCAGCTCGGCGGCGACTACGAGGTCATCCACCACACCCAGCTGCTCCAGCACCTCATCGACGAGGGCAAGCTGCTCCCGGTGACCCCGGTCGAGGGTCTGATCACGTACCACGACCCGTGCTACC
This sequence comes from Streptomyces sp. NPDC127038, assembly GCF_042725875.1. Classification (NCBI taxonomy): domain Bacteria; kingdom Bacillati; phylum Actinomycetota; class Actinomycetes; order Kitasatosporales; family Streptomycetaceae; genus Streptomyces; species Streptomyces sp. NPDC127038. The sequence continues at coordinate 10,819 of NZ_JBHXDQ010000035.1, forward strand.
TGGGCCGTCACAACAAGGTCTACACGCCCCCGCGCGAGATCATGTCCGCCGTCCCTGGCCTGCGCCAGCAGGAGATGCACCGCCACAAGGAACGCGGCTTCTGCTGCGGCGCCGGCGGCGCGCGCATGTGGATGGAGGAGCGGATCGGCAAGCGCATCAACAACGAGCGTGTCGACGAGGCCCTGTCGCTCAACCCCGACATCGTCTCCACCGCCTGCCCGTTCTGCCTCGTCATGCTGACCGACTCGGTCAACGGCAAGAAGAACGAGGGCAAGGCCAAGGAGTCCGTCCAGGTCGTCGACGTGGCCCAGCTCCTGCTTGAGTCGGTCAAGGCGCCGGTCGAGGAAGAGCCCCCGGCGGGCTCGGCCGAGTCGGAGAGCGAGCCGGAGCCCGAGCCGGTGAAGTGACCGCCCCCGTCCGGGCGGCGGTCCGGACCCGCGTCCGGCACCACCACCGTCCGACACGACTGTCTGACGCAGCCGCCTGACCGGCCCGTCGGGCGCCGCCGACCGGCCCGGTCCGATCGGTGTGACGACGCCCCCGTGCTCCCGGGAGCACGGGGGCGTCGTCGTACCCACCGGCCTACCGGCCGCCTCCCGCCTCCGGCCGCCCGGCACTCGGCTCACCCCGAAAGAAAACCGAACTCACGTACAACCCTTACCCCGCACCGGCGGTCTCCTGTTCGCCGATCGGTCAGTGAACTGCCGTACAACTCCAGGCGAACGCGGCCGGCCGGCTCCCCATCGACAGGGGACGAGCGCCCGGCGTCCCCGCATGCCGCAGGAGAATCCCGCATGCACAAGCGTCACCCGCACTCCGTGCGACTCGCTCTCGCCACGGCGACGGCCGCAGCGCTGACGGGCGGTCTGCTCACGTTCTCGGCCGCGACCGCCACCGCCGCGGACTCCGCGAGGGTCCCGCAGGCCGACTTCAACGGCGACGGCATCGGCGACGTGGCCCTCTCGGCCCACGGCGCCTACGTCAGCGGCCACGCCGGAGCGGGCCAGATCGTGGCCCTCTACGGCTCGGCCACCGGTGTGTCCTCCGCCAAGCGCTCCACGATCAGCCAGAACACCACCGGCGTCCCGGGCACCGCCGAGGCCGGCGACGCCTTCGGCGCCGAGACGGCGTACGCGGACTTCAACGGCGACGGATTCGACGACCTCGCCGTCGCCTCGCCCTCGGAGAAGGTCGGCACCGACACGAACGGCGGCGCCCTCGCCATCCTCTGGGGCTCCCGGAGCGGCCTCACCGGCAAGAGCGTCAACGTCCCGGACCCGTCCCCGTCCTCGCACGACTACTGGGGCAAGGACCTGGCCGCCGGCGACTTCGACGGCGACGGCAAGGCCGACCTCGCGGTCGGCAGCTCGGCGAGCACGATCTACGTCTACAAGGGCGGCTTCAGCACCTCGGGCACCCCCGGCGGCCGTACGACGATCAAGCCCCCGATCCAGTCGGGCACCAACGACAGCCCGTACGGGCCGCTCAGCCTGACCGCGGGCGACGTGAACGGCGACGGCAGGACCGACCTGATCGTCGACGGCTTCGAGACGCAGACCTCCGCCGGCTGGAACACCAACTACTACGTGCCCGGCACGGCGAGCGGACTGAGCGTGGCCTCCGCGAAGGCGCTCAGGCCCGGCATCATCACCGGGATCGGCGACATCAACGGCGACGGCTTCGGCGACATCGTCAGCGGCGCCGGCTGGGACGCCACCCTGAACGACGGCACCACGGTCCCGGACTCCGCCAACGGCGGCAAGGTGAACATCACCTACGGCTCGGCGTCGGGCCCGGCGGGCACGACCGGGGTCACCCAGGACAGCGGCAGCGTCCCCGGCGCCTCGGAGAAGGGCGACAGCTTCGGCTGGGACCTGGACATGGGCGACGTCAACGGCGACCACTACCAGGACCTGGTCGTCTCGGCCCCGGACGAGGACCTCGCCGGGGTCAGCAACGCCGGCATGGTCACCGTCCTCTACGGCTCCGCCGCCGGGATCAACGTCTCCTCCGGCGCCCAGGCCTTCGCGCAGAGCACGGCCGGCGTCCCCGGCAACGACGAGAAGAACGACCTGTTCGGCGCCGACGTCAAGCTCGACGACGTCACCGGCGACGGGAAGGCGGACCTGCTCGTCGGCTCGTACGAGAACTCCGGGGACGGCGCCGTGACCTACCTGCCGTCCAACGGCAGCAAGATCACCACGACCGGCTCGCGCTTCGTCTCGCCGAGCGCCTCGGGCGTCTCGACGTCGGGCACCCCGCAGTTCGGCGCCGTCTTCGCCGACTGACCGGTCCGACCCGTCCGACCCGTCCGGAGGGGCCGCCCGTCACCGGGTGGTCCCTCCGCGGCCGTCCGATGCCTCCACCAGGGCGTTCGGTCGGACGACGGCTCCCGTACGAGCCGCTCGCGCCGTCCCGTACGGGCCGCTCGCCTCGCCCCTTAGGGGATGTCACAGCTCGGACCCAATGCCGGGCCCGTTGCCCCGGCCCCCGCACGTCACTCTTCGGGACCAGGTACGTTCGATAACGTGGCTGGATTCAGGATCGGACGCGGGGGCCGGGACAACCGTGCCCCGCAAGGGCGACCGCAACGACAACCGTACGGACAGTCCTCCCAGGGGAGCGGGCAGCAGTCCCCCCAGGGAGGCGGGCAGCAGCCGTACGGCTACCCGCCCGCGCCCTCGCGGCCGCAGTACGGGGGACAGCAGCCGTACGGCGGGCAGCCGCAGTACGGCGGACAGGGCGGCCAGCCCTACCGGGGCGGGCAGCAGGGCGGCTGGCCCCAGGGCGAGCCGGAGTACTTCGGCGACGGTCACCCGCAGCAGGGCCCGGACCCGTACGCGGCGAACAGCCCCGGCCACACGCAGGCCTTCTCGATCGGCGAGGACCCCTACTCCCAGGGGGACACCTACCGGGCGGGCCAGGCCGCCGCTCCGCCGGTCGGCCCGCGGCTGCACTGGAAGGACCTGCTCAAGGGCATAGTGACGGCCCCGAACCGGACCTTCCTCCAGATGCGTGACTACACGATGTGGGCCCCGGCCCTGGTCGTGACGTTCCTCTACGGCCTGCTGGCCGTCTTCGGCTTCGACGGCGCCCGCCAGGACGCGATCAACGCGACCCTCTCCAACGCCGTACCGATCGTCCTGACGACCGCTGTCTCACTGGTGCTCAGCACGTTCGTCCTGGGCGTGGTCACCCACACCCTGGCCCGCCAGCTCGGCGGCGACGGCGCCTGGCAGCCCACGGTCGGCCTCTCCATGCTGATCATGTCCATCACGGACACCCCACGGCTGCTGTTCGCCATGTTCCTCGGCGGCGACGCCTCCTTCGTCAAGCTCCTCGGCTGGATCACCTGGGTCGCCGCGGGCGCCCTGCTGACCCTGATGGTCGGCAAGTCCCACGACCTCCCGTGGCCCAAGGCGCTCGCCGCGTCATCCATTCAGCTCATCGCGATCCTGTCGATCATCAAGCTGGGCACGTTCTGACGCCCACGACGGCGCACGAGCCCGCCCAGGGCACACGAGATGGGGCCCCCGGCACCCGGCCGGTCGCCCCTTCTCGCACCACGCATCACACGCCCCGCCCACGAACCGGCGCGGCCACTAACTAGGAGTCGAGCACCTGGCCGGCACGCTTGACGACCGGAGGCTCGACACTCCACGGGAAGTTGATCCACTCGTCGGTGCGCTTCCAGACGTACTCGCACTTCACGAGCGACTGGGTCTTCTCGTAGATCACGGCGCTGCGGACCTCGGCGACCTCGCCGACGCAGAAGTCGTGCACGAGCTTGAGCGTCTTGCCCGTGTCGGCGACGTCGTCGGTGATCAGGACCTTCTTCTCGGAGAAGTCGATCGCGTTGGGGACGGGGGCCAGCATCACCGGCATCTCCAGCGTCGTCCCCACCCCCGTGTAGAACTCGACGTTCACGAGGTGGATGTTCTTGCAGTCCAGGGCGTAGGCGAGCCCGCCCGCGACGAAGACGCCGCCCCGGGCGATCGAGAGCACGATGTCGGGCTCGTACCCGTCGTCGGCGATCGTCTGGGCGAGTTCGCGGACGGCGACGCCGAACTTCTCATAGGTGAGGTTCTCGCGGACGGCGGGCATGGTGATCGCCTCAGACCTGGGTGCGGTGGAAGTTCAGGAAGGACCGCGAGGGGGTCGGCCCGCGCTGGCCCTGGTAACGGGAGCCGTAGCGTTCGCTGCCGTACGGGAACTCGGCCGGCGAGCTGAGCCGGAACATGCACAGCTGCCCGATCTTCATCCCCGGCCACAGCTTGATCGGCAGGGTGGCGAGGTTCGACAGCTCGAGGGTGACGTGCCCGGAGAACCCGGGGTCGATGAACCCCGCGGTGGAGTGGGTGACCAGGCCCAGGCGTCCCAGGGAGCTCTTGCCCTCGAGGCGCGAGGCGAGGTCGTCGGGCAGCGAGATGACCTCGTACGTACTGGCGAGGACGAACTCTCCGGGGTGGAGGATGAACGGCTCGTCGCCCTCGGGCTCGACGAGCCGCGTGAGGTCCGCCTGCTCGACCGAGGGGTCGATGTGGGGGTAGCGGTGATTCTCGAACACCCGGAAGTAGCGGTCGAGCCGCACATCGATGCTCGACGGCTGCACCATGGATTCGTCGTAAGGATCGATGCGGACCCGCCCGGCGTCGATCTCGGCCCGGATGTCCTTGTCAGAGAGAAGCACGTCCTGAGGATACGCAAGGCGCGCGGGGCCACGACAATCGTGACGACCCGCGCGCCCGCACCACGGCGACTGCTCGCGCGTCCTACTGCTCCGACAAGGCCGCCTTCTCCAGGGCGACCGGCACCACACTGCGGAGCCGGGCACACCGTGGACACCGCAGCAGCCGGCCGGGGCCGAGCCGCTCGGCCTGCTGCATCGGGAACGAAGCGGTGCTGAACACGTGCCCCTCGGCACAACGGACGACGGTGCGCTCCATCAAGTCCAAGAGTCCCTTCCCCAAGAACCGCGTCAGGCTGATGCCCTGACAACGAAAGCCACATTACGGGATCAAAGGGACGGCTCTCCAGGCGGCACTCCGACCCCGCCCGGACCCACTTCAACACCCCCACCGTACGCCCCAACTCCGGTCCCCCGCAGCCGCATCCACACCCCGGAACGCGCACCGGCCCCGCGGCTTCGACGCCTGGGGCCGGGCATGAGGTACAGTGAGCGAGCATTCGACACCGGCCCAGCCGGCGTCTTACGCGGGTGTAGTTTAGTGGTAGAACATCAGCTTCCCAAGCTGAGAGTGCGAGTTCGATTCTCGTCACCCGCTCCACGACAGAGGCCCAGGTCACCGACCCGGGCCTTTTTGCTGTCCGCTGTGATCACTCGCCGCGTGCGGGATCCGTTGGAATCTCAGGTCCAGGACCCCGTGTTCTGGCTCTTGGCGTTTGCCGTGCTCAGCCCCTGTGCAAGACCCTGCGCCGCCGCCCCACGCTCCAGTGCCCCGTGTTCGCCGGTGCTGCCCCTGCGCCGCAGAATGACCAGACATGCCACGAACGCGGCCGCGAACACCACCGTCATGGACACGATGAAAATCATGGGTACCCCTTTTTGACTTGGTGAGCCGACTCAAGCAAAGCCGTGACGCGACGCGCGTCAGTCTTCTCCGACTTGGAGCAGGGCCACGACGAACCCGTTACCCGTTCCCGCGACCACTCCGTCGAAGGTGAACCGAGATACCGGGTCCCACCCTCGTCCCGAATCGGATAGTTCGATGTTCGTCCACCACGTGGAGTCCCGTCCCAGCAGCTTGACCACTCGCTGCGCCGCTCGATGGGCGTGCTCACGATCACGACGCAGCCGTCCGGGAAAGACAAGGTCACCCGCGGACAGGTAGGTCATGACGGTTCCCGCCTCTTCGCTGTCGATGACCGTCAGGGCATCGGCGATGGCAGCGGGACCGGTCGGCCCTTGAGAACCCTCGATCGCATAGGGCGCCCAAGCTTTCTGGGCATCGAGGACCAAGCCGTAGACGTGCTCTGCGACAAGGCCCGCGTCCCCGCTCTCGACCCGGCCGAAGACACCGTCCTCCACGGCCAACGACTCAAGCATCACTCGTAGGTCCACCGCAGTCTCCACGCCCGCATGCTCCCATGCGGCGGCACCAGAACGAGGTACGGAGCCCTATCGGCGGCCCCCCGTCCCAGCCTGGTGGGAGCCGGATCGCGGGGAAGCCCCGGGCCGGTGGGTGGCCCGGGGCTTCCCGGTGCGGGTGCGGGGTGGGTCAGTTGGTGAAGTAGAGGTACTTCCAGGCGCCGTACGTGGTCGAGTTGACGTTGTCGCCCGAGGCGTCGTTGATGTAGGCCGACCGGACCCGGACGCGCAGGCCCGACTGGTCGGGGGCGCCGAGGTCGACGATCGTCTTGCCGTTGCCGCCGAGCCTGAAGTACTCCTCGTCGGCGCGGTGCCACGCGCCCTGGTAGTAGACGTCGAGGTCGATGCGGTGGCTGCGGCCCGCGTAGTAGCTCATGGTCGTCGTGAAGAGCGGCGCGGTGTGCTTGTGGTACCAGTAGTACGTCGAGGAGTTCGCGCTGATCCTGCCGGTCTTGTAGTACTTCGTCAGCGAGGTGGACACGCTCACCTGGGCGTACGCGTTGACCTTGACCGACTTCGGGGCGGTGCGCGCGTCACCGGCGAAGACCGCGGTGACGGTGGTGTCCCGCTTCATGTCCACGACGGCGGAGACGTTTCCGCCGGAGCTGACGGTCGCCTTCTTCACCAGGACGTTCGGCTTGTCCGAGCCGTAGGGGTTGGCCCAGATCTCCACCGTGCGGTTCTTGTACGTGGAGCCGAGGTGCGCGGTGAAGGTGACGTCCTTGCCGTACGAGTACAGCTTGCCGTTGTTGTTCAGGCTCAGCGTGGTGGCGGTCCGGGAGACGGTCACCGTGTCGGAGCCCGAGGCCGCGGTGTGGGACGCGTCGCCCGCGTAGGAGACCGTGTACTTCACGACGCCACCGGCCGGCGGGGTGTCGGCGAAGGAGAAGGTGCCGTCCGCCTTGGTCTTCACCGAGGCCAGCGCCTTGCCGGAGGGGGACTCCAGGTCCGTGCGCTTCACGGCGAGCGCGGTGCCCGCCGGCAGCGCGTCGGGGCCCGAGGTCTTGCCGGTGACCGTCAGCGACTTGGCGCGGGTGCCCGTGGCGGGCGCGTTCACCGTCACCGTGGTGGCGCTGCGGGCGACGGACACCGTGTCGGTGCCCGAGGCGGCGCTGTGGGACGCGTCGCCCGCGTAGGAGACCGTGTACTTCACGGCGCCGTCGACCGAGGGGGTGTCGGTGAAGGAGAACGTGCCGTCCGCGGCGGGCGTCACCGGGGCGAGCGCCTTGCCCGACGGGGACTCCGTGTCGGTACGGGTGACCGTCAGCGTGGTGCCGTCCGGCAGCGCCCCTCCGCCGGCGATCTTTCCGCTGACGGTCAGCGGCTTGCCGCGGGTGGCCGAGGCGGGCGCGTTCACCGTCACCGTGGTGGCGGCCTTGCCCGGCTCGGTGAGCGTGTTCAGGTAGTACGTGCTGCCGTTGCCGGAGACCGCGAAGAGGCGGCTGCCGTCCGGCTCCCAGGCCAGGCCGTCCGGGACGAGGGTGCCCGTGCCGGTGTCGGCGAAGTCGTACTCCCGCAGGGCGCTGGTGCTGCCCGCCTTGAAGATGTAGACGTCCGGGTCGTACCACCCGTCGATGCCCGCGGCGACGGTGCCGTCCGCGGCGATGTCGACGGCGTTCGGGTAGGCGTCGGTGGGGTAGCCGCCGACCTTCGTCAGGTCGCTGGTGGACAGCACCTGGTGCTCGTAGGGCGAGCCGCTGGCGGTGACGACCTGGCTGCCGTCCGGGGTGACCGCGAGGTCGCGCAGGTTGCTGCCGGCGTCGCCCTGGGCCAGGAGCTTGGGGGCGTCCGGGCCGGAGACGTCGTAGGTCGCCACCGCGGAGGGGCTGAGGCCCGGCACGGCCGCGGCCAGGACGCCGGGCGCGGCCGGGTTGGACGCCAGCCGCGGGGCGGAGTACCAGCGGCCGTCCAGGGCCACGGCGAGGACGGGCTCCGTGCCCGAGAGGTCGAGGGAGCCGATGTTCCCGTTCGCCGCCGTGCCGTAGCCGAACCACAGCTTCCCGCCGGCGCGGGCGAGGGTCGCCGGGGCGTGGGCGGTGCCGGTCGAGTAGCGCGTGGACTCGGTGAGGCCTGCGGTGTCGATCGCCGCGATCTGGTCGCTGCCCTCGACGGCCACGTACAACGTCTGCGAGTCGGCGGAGAGTTCGAGGCCCTCGGCCTGCGGAAGCGAGTCGAGGGTCCCGACGACGTCGCCGCTGTAGTCGGTGGCGACGACCTTGCCGTCGGCCGGGTCACTGACGAAGACCCGCTGGTGCACGGCGTCGACGACGACGTCGCCGACGGACGTGACGGGCAGGACGGTGTGGCCGTCGGCGTGGGCGGCCGAGGCCGCCAGACCCGTCAGCGCCACGGAGCTGAAGAGGACGGCGAGTGCCGTCGCGGAGGAGGTTCTGCGATTGCGCAAGGTGGTTCAAGCCCCCATGAGCCGTGCGAGGCCGCGCGTCACCGGGAGCCGGAGCTCACCGGGCGCGGCATCGTGCGAAGCCAATGACATGGGTGTGACAACGAACGGGCCGGAAGGGTTGTGCGGGACGCGAGGGAATTTCGGGGCTGGAGTTTCCTTCTCCGGCCGGCGGATTCCCCCGCGGACCCCGCCTGTACGCACGCGGTCACCCGGGACCGGGGTTTCGCCGCTGCCGCAGCACGTGTCCCTCGTCCCCGGGATCGGCGCGGCCATCGGTGTGGGCAGTCACCACACCTACACCTCGTCCTACAAGAGAGCGGCGGCCCGGCACTTCAGCCGGTGAGCGTCACCGTGGCCGCGATCAGCAGGAACAGTCCGGTCAGGACCGCGGGGACGGCGGCCGTCAGCCAGTACGGGCCGTTCCCCGGGCCGACGGTCAGCAGCAGGGCCGCCGTGGCCGCGGCGGTGACCAGTCCGGCGCCGACCAGGACGGCGAAGACCGTACGGACGTTCCGGGGGCCCTGGGCCGCGGACGGGTGCCCGTCCGGGCGCAGCCGGGCCCAGTGGCGGGCCGCCTCCTCGGCCTCGCGCCGCCGCCGTAGGGCCGCGCGGGTCCGCAGACCCGCGGCGACGGCCGCTCCCGCCGCCGCGGCACCGGCGGGAACCCACCAGGCCTCGGCCACCAGGAACAGGACGGCGACGATCCCGGCCGTGCCCCAGCCGCTGACACAGGCCGCGGCCGCGGCGCGGCGGGACTCGGTACGGTCGGCGCCCGCGCGCAGATCGGCCAGCGCCGGGACGTACCAGACGCTGCCGGACACCGTCAGCAGGGCGGCGCCCAGAGCCAGAACGGGCTGCGTCATGGCGTCAGTTCACCGCCTCGGCCGCGGCGATCTCCGGGTGGTGCAGATCGAAGGCCGGGGACTCGGACCGGATCCGCGGCAGCGAGACGAAGTTGTGCCGCGGCGGCGGGCAGGAGGTCGCCCACTCCAGCGAACGCCCGTAGCCCCACGGGTCGTCCGTCTCGACCTTCTCGCCGTACTTGGCCGTCTTCCACACGTTGTAGAGGAACGGCAGGATCGACAGGCCCAGCAGGAACGACCCGATCGTGGAAAGGGTGTTGAGGGCGGTGAAGCCGTCGGAGGCGAGGTAGTCGGCGTACCGGCGGGGCATGCCCTCGGCGCCCAGCCAGTGCTGCACGAGGAAGGTCAGATGGAAGCCGACGGTGAGGGTCCAGAAGGTGATCTTCCCGAGGCGCTCGTCGAGCATCTTGCCCGTCATCTTCGGCCACCAGAAGTGGAACCCGGCGAACATCGCGTACACGACCGTGCCGAAGACGGTGTAGTGGAAGTGCGCCACGACGAAGTACGAGTCGGAGACGTGGAAGTCCAGCGGCGGCGACGCCAGGATGACTCCGGTCAGACCGCCGAAGGTGAACGTGACCAGGAAGCCCACGGTCCACAGCATCGGTGTCTCGAAGGAGAGGCTGCCCTTCCACATGGTGCCGATCCAGTTGAAGAACTTCACCCCGGTCGGCACCGCGATCAGCAGGGTCATGAAGGAGAAGAACGGGAGCAGAACGCCCCCGGTGACGTACATGTGGTGGGCCCACACCGTCACCGACAGGCCCGCGATCGCGATGGTGGCGCCGATCAGGCCCATGTAGCCGAACATCGGCTTGCGGGAGAAGACCGGGACCACCTCGGAGACGACACCGAAGAACGGCAGCGCGAGGACGTACACCTCCGGATGGCCGAAGAACCAGAACAGGTGCTGCCAGAGCAGCGCGCCGCCGTTCGCCGGGTCGAAGACATGGCTGCCGAACTTCCGGTCGCATTCGAGCGCGAACAGCGCGGCCGCCAGCACCGGGAAGATGATCAGGACCAGGACACCGGTCAGCAGCACGTTCCAGGTGAAGATCGACATGCGGAACATGGTCAGACCGGGGGCGCGCATGCAGATGATGGTGGTGATGAAGTTGACCGCGCCGAGGATGCTGCCGAAGCCCGACAGCGCGACACCCATGATCCACATGTCGGCGCCTAGTCCCGGTGAGTGGACGGCGTCGGACAGCGGCGCGTACAGGAACCAGCCGAAGTCGGCGGCCCCGCCCGGCGTGAGGAAACCGAACGCGGCGATCGAGGAGCCGAACGCGAACAGCCAGTAGGCCAGCATGTTCAGCCGGGGGAAGGCCACGTCGGGCGCGCCGATCTGCAACGGCATGATCCAGTTGGCGAATCCGGTGAACAGCGGCATCGCGAACATCAGCAGCATGATCGAACCGTGCATCGTGAACGCCTGGTTGAACTGCTCGTTCGACAGGATCTGGAGTCCGGGCCGGGCCAGTTCCGCGCGCATCAGCAGCGCCATGACACCGCCGACGAGGAAGAAGACGAACGCCGTGACCAGGTAGAGCGTGCCGATGCGCTTGTGGTCGGTGGTGGTCAGCCAGTCCACCCAGGACGCACGGGCGGACCGCTGGTCCGCCTCACGGGCCGTGCGGGCCGCGCCCCCCTCACCGGCCGTGCGGCCCGCTGCCGCCTCACCGTCCGTGCGCGCCGCTGGCGCCTCACCGTCCGTGCGGGCCGCTGCCGGCTTACCGGTCGTGGGCGCCGCGCCGGTGCCGTCGACGACCCGTGCCGCGCCGGTGGGCCGTGCCGTTCCGGTGGCCCGTGCCGTGCCGATGCCGGCATCCCCGGTCTCGCGTGCCGCGTCGGCCTGGTCCGCCGGTGCGGCCGTGGAGGCCGTGGCGCTCGGGCGCGCCGCCTCCACCGGGTCCATCTGTGCCTCGTCCACCGGACGACTCCTCCCCTTCTCCTCATGTCCCGCCCCTGGCGCGGCTCCCGCGCGTCGCGCGCGTCCGCCGGGGACGTCGGCGGGCCGGGAAGTGCCCGCGCACGGGGGTGGACGCGGTGCCGCTTCCCGGCCGCCGCCTCATGATCGGCTTCGGGACGCAGGGGCCGGATAGGGCCGAACAGCCCCCGTGACGGCCCTGCCGGGAGGGCCCAACGGTCCCTTCGGGCCGGGGTGTCCGAGGGCCGGCGGCCTTCGCGCCGCGCCCGCGCGGACCGTTCGGCGCCGAACACGCGGGCCCGCCGGGCACCCGCCGGGCCCGGCAACTGCCCTGCGACGGGGCGAAGATGGGGCGCACGGGTGCGAAGGGGGCGCGCGCCCGGGCCCGTTCCGCCATCCGGTTCCGTCCGGCCGGCACCTGGGGCCGTTCGGCCCTATCGGCGGCGGGCGGCGGAGTGATCTTCTGGCTCGGCGGCCGGGTGCCCCCGCCCACGCACCTCCCGATCCCCCGTACGGGAAGGGGCCGGAGCACTCGGTACGCGCCAAGAACGGCTCCGGCCGGTACGGACCGCACCGGCCCGGTGAAGGCTGCCGAAGAACAGCCGGTCCCCAGGAGGCTCAGTTGCGGCGCAGCTTGATCACGATCATGTTGGTGCTGGCGATCGGCGTCACCATCGGTTCGCTCGCGTACCCGGTCTTCTACTCCTACCCCCACCGTTTCGACGCGGTGAAGGCCGCCATCGCCGACCCCGGCCCCGTGGTGAACACACCGTGGGGACCGCTGAGCGCGGAGGACCGCGACCTCGTGGTGCAGGTGGAGGCGGACGGGCTGTGGGAGATCTCCGCGGGCCGGCAGGCGGTCGACCGGGCCCCGACCCCGGCGATCAAGGAGGCGGGCGCCGAGCTCGTGTCCGGCCACACCGACCTCGACAAGCGCGTACGCGCCCTGGCGGCCAAGCTCGCCATCACCCTGCCGACCCAGCCGACCGCGGAGCAGCAGGGCTGGCTCGCCCAGCTCACGGCGGCCCAGGGGGCGACCTACCGGCAGGAGTTCGCCAACCTGCTCCGCGAGGAGCACGGCAGGATCTTCCAGCAGCTCGCGCAGGTGCGCAGCAGCACCCGTAACACGCTGGTACGGGATCTGGCCACGGTCACCAACCGGACCGAACTGGAGCACATCTCGGCGCTGGAGAAGACCGGTTACGTCGACTTCGACCCCGTCGCGCACGACACGACGGCTTCTCCGGCCGCCGTCAAGACACAGGTTCCGGCGCCGTCGGCGTCATGAGCACCGGCCGCGCCCCGGTCGTCGGGGCGCGGCCGCCTACGGGCGCGCGGGCCGGGCGGCGCGTTCAGCGGGCGAGCGGGCAGTCCCCCCAGGCCGTGGCCAGGGCGTCGGGTATCGCCGGTATGTCGGCGCAGCCGTGCGGCCCCGCGGGGAAACCGTCGCTCGCGATGTACGTCCAGCCGCCACCCGAGTCGCGGAAGTACTTGGTCGCGGCGCCCTCGTCCTGCATGCCCACGAGTTCCGCCTGGGTGGCGCCCGCGGTGGGCCGGAAGCGGGTGGCGGCGTAGCGGACGGTGCCGCAGCGGCCGTAGAAGAAGAGGTGCGGCACCGGTTCGATGTGCTCGAAGCGGGTGACGTCGTGCCGGTAGGCCCGGGTCACGTCGGCCTTCACCGCGTCGTCGGCGGACAGGTTGCGGCAGCCCGCGACGGGCGTGGCCGAGTGGCCGGCCGGGGCGGAGGCCGTACCCGTCGGGCCGGTGGTCCCGCCGCGGGTCGGTGTGGCCGCGCCGGCGGGGCTCGCCGAGGGTGACGCGGCCGGGGCCGACGTCCCCGCGGCCGCCCCGGACGGCGAGCTCGCGGCGGAGGCGGTGGTGCCCGCGGCGGAGCCCGGACCCGACCCGTCCTGACACCCCGTCAGCAGCATGATTCCACCCACCAGTGCCAGCACCGACGCACGTCCGGGACCGGACATGTTCCCTCCCCTGTTCTCGACGACCTTGCCCCACAGGACAGCGCGGGACCGCACCGCAGTTGCGGGCCCGAGGACGCGGGAGGGTCTCGATTCCGCATACGGACGCGGGCCACCTCCGCAGACGCCGCATCCGTCGCATGTGCCGCATGTGCCGCGTCTGCCGCGCCTGGCGTCACCATCGCCGACACGATCGCTGCGTGGCGCAGAAAATCTTATTCCACTGCATCGCGAAATCTGTGTTTGTCACGGTAGACATCGGACGTCGCCGTGATTAGGGTTTTGCCTACAGACCTCGTCGGCTCGGTGGAGATCGCTCCCGGTCCGGCGAGAGATCGACTCCGAGCCAAGGACGGAGGAAGCAGACGCCATCAGGATCGCCCGGCCCCAGAGCAGCACGGCCGGACACGCACGAACCCGGATGGGACGGTGGTTCCCGGTCACGGCATTCACGATCCCCGCTCACCCGCCCGCGGTCGGGCCCGGTAGCGGAAACAGACGGTCGGCTCCGCAGTAGAGCCGGCAGATGGTGTTCAATTTCCTTCGGGGCCCTGGTGCCGTACGGCAGCGGGGCCCCTCGACGCGTGCCACGACGAGGTGAAATGACAGCGGACACTCCACTCAGTGGTCGTCTCGACGACGACGACTATCCCGCGTACACGATGGGCAGGGCCGCCGAGATGCTCGGCACGACGCCCGGCTTCCTCCGGGCCATCGGGGAAGCCCGCCTGATCACTCCGCTCCGCTCGGAGGGCGGCCACCGCCGTTACTCCCGCTACCAGCTGAGGATCGCCGCCCGCGCGCGGGAACTCGTCGACAGGGGCACCCCGATCGAGGCCGCTTGCCGCATCGTCATCCTGGAGGACCAGCTCGAGGAGGCTCAGCGCATCAACGCCGAGTACCGGCGCGCCGCACAGTCGGCTCCCGAGGCATCCACCGCGGGCTGAACGCCCCGTCCCGGCGGCCCGCCTTCCGGAACGGCCGCCCGCTCACGAACCGTACGAACCCGTCGCCCCATCGCTCCCCATCGATCCAACGCTCCATCGCCCCAACGCGCCCAGCCGGTACGACGTACAGGAAGTGGCCATCGATGATGTACGACCAGACACGCGCCCAACAGCCTTCGGACGGGCGGCCCGGCTCCGCCGGACGTCGTACGCCGGGCCCGGAGCCGTTGCTCGGGGCGGCCGAACGGGCCGACGTCACCCAGCGGCTCCGCCACGCGCTCAACACGTTCGCGACCAGCCCGCTGGAGGCCCTTGAGGAGGCCGAGACCGCGTTCGACGAGGCCGCGGCCCAGCTCATGAGCGCCCTCACGGAACGCCGTCGGACCCTGCACGCGGGCTGGCACGGCAAGGAGCCCGAGCCACAGGGAGAGGAACTGCGCCACGCGCTGCGGCAGTACAGCGAGATGACGCAGCGGCTGCTGCGCATGTGAGCCACGCGCCGGCGGTCCCCGCGGCCGCCGGGCCCGCACACCGACCGGTCCGACCGGCTCCTCCGGTCCGACCGGTCCGTGCCGCCCGCCCGCCCCCTCCGACCGGTCAGGTCCGTCCAGCCCGCCCGTCCGTCCGTCCGTCCGTCCGTCCAGGTCTTACGGTGCGGTGACGTGGAGGGCGTGGCGATGCCGCCGCGGGGGGCGGCGGTCCTAGCGTGCGTGTCATGCGTGTACTGGTCACCGGCGGAGCCGGGTTCATCGGAGGTCGGGTCGTCGAAGCGCTGCGCGCGCGGGGACACGAGGCGGTCGTGTTCGACCTGCGGCACGGCGACGACGTGCGGGACGCACGGACCGTCGCGGCCGCGCTGGACGGCGTGGACGCCGTGTGCCATCAGGCCGCGATGGTGGGGCTCGGCACCGGATTCGGCGACGCGGTGGAATACGTGTCGCGCAACGCCCTCGGCACGGCGGTGCTGCTCGCCGGAATGGCGGACGCGGGCGTGCGGCGGCTCGTGCTCGCCGGGTCGATGGTCGTGTACGGGGAGGGGCGGTACGCGTGCGGGCGGCACGGGGTGGTGCGGCCCGGGCCGCGGGCCGTCGCCGATCTGGAGGCCGGCCGCTTCGAGCCGCGGTGCCCGCGCTGCGGTGAGGAACTGGCGCCCGGGGTGGTGGGCGAGGACGCGCCCGTCGACCCGCGCAACGTCTACGCGACGACCAAGCTGGCCCAGGAGCACCTCGCGGCGGCGTGGGCGCGTTCGGTCGGCGGCACCGCGGTGTCGCTGCGGTACCACAACGTCTACGGTCCCGGGATGCCCCGCGACACCCCGTACGCGGGGGTCGCCTCGTTCTTCCGGTCCGCGCTCGCCCGCGGTGAGGCCCCTCGCGTCTTCGAGGACGGCGGGCAACGGCGGGACTTCATCCATGTGTCGGACGTGGCCGCCGCCAACGTGGCCGCTCTGGAGGCGGGTTCACCCGACGGGTCGCTCGCGGTCTACAACACCGGGAGCGGAGAGGTCCGTACGGTCGGCGAGATGGCGTGGGCGCTGGCGGAGGCGTACGGCGGGCCGGATCCGGTCGTGACCGGGGAGTACCGGCTGGGCGACGTACGGCACATCACCGCCGACTCGGCCCGGCTGCGGGCGGAGCTGGGCTGGCGGGCGGAGACCGGATTCGCCGACGGAATGAGGGAGTTCGCGCAGGCGCCCCTGTCACCGGCCCCACACCCCGCGGCCGTCCCGCCCCGGTCACCACGGCCGACCCCGGCCCGGACCCCCTGACCTGACGAAGACCGACGGCCCCGGCCCAGGGGCCCACCACACCCACCACACCTGGCGCACCTGGCCCGGCCGGGCCAGGCCCTGGGCACTCCGGGGTCTCCGGCCCCGGCACGCCCGGCCGGGGCCGATCCGGGGCACCCCGGCGTCTCCGCTCCAGCAGGCCCGCGCGGTACCTGGCCCAGGGACCCCGGCGGTCGCCGCATGTGCCGGTCCCGACGGACCTGGCGGACCTGGCGGCCCCGGTATGTGCCCTCTCGGGGACTCCGGCGATCCCGGCGCGTGCCCTCTCAGGACTCCGGCGATCCCGGCGCGTGCCCCCCTCGGGAACCCGGCGGACCCGACGCGCGCCTCCTCGGGACTCCGGCGGACCCGACGGCCGACCCGACGAACACCGACCGCCCCGCCCCGGCCCGGGAGATCCGGTCCTCCCTGCCCAGGGGCCCAGGCCCCCGTCAGGCGCTCGCCGTCGGGAGGGTGACCTCGAAGCGGCAGCCGCCGGGGACGTTGTGGACCGCGGCCACGCCCCGGTGGGCCTCCACGATGCCGCGGACGATGGCGAGGCCGAGGCCCGCCCCGGCGGGGGGCGTACGGGCGTGGGTCCCGCGCCAGCCTGTGTCGAAGACCCTCGGCAGGTCCTCCTCCGGGATGCCTCCGCAGCCGTCGGTGACGGACAGGACGACGCCCGCGGCGGAGCGTTCGGCGGCGACCGCGACCGTGCCGTCGGCGGGCGTACGCCGGATCGCGTTGACCAGGAGGTTGCCGAGCACACGGCTCATCTCCTTGCCGTCCACCTCGACCGGCACCTGCTCGATACGGCTCCCGACCAGCCGCACCCCGTGCTCACGGGCCAGCGGATCCGCGCCCGCGAGGGCGTCGCCGACGAGGTCGTACACGGAGACGCGGGAGGGGGAGAGGGCCAGGGCGCCCGCGTGGATCCGGGACAGTTCGAAGAGGTCGCCGACCATGCCGTTGAGGCGTTCGACCTCCGTGCGCATCTGGCGCAGATAGCGGTCCGGGTCCGCCGCGACGCCGTCCTCCAGCGCCTCGGACATCGCGCGCAGTCCCGCCAGCGGGGTCCGCAGGTCGTGCGAGATCCAGGCGACGAGTTCGCGGCGCGAGGCCTCCAGCGCCCGCTCGCGTTCCCGCGACTCGGCCAGCTTGCGACTGGTGGCCGCCAACTCCCGGCTGAGCGCGGACAGTTCGGCGGTCGCCGGCCCGGCGGGGGCGGCGAAGTCCCCGCCGTCGCCGAAGGAACGGGCGGCCAGGGTCAGCGCCCTGCTGCGGGCGACGACCCGGCGGCCCAGCAGCAGCGCGGTGGCCAGGGAGACGACCGCCGCCATCGCGACGACCGTCGTGACCACGCTCAGGTCGTGCGGCGACAGGAACATCGCCCACGCCACCGCCAGCGTTCCCGCGAGCATCGCGCCCACGGCCACGGCCGCGACGACGGCGACGGACGCCGTCAGCGAACGGCTCCGCAGCAGCCGGAGCGCCCCGGCCCCGAGCAGGCCCGCCGCGGCGGCGCCAAGGAACGCGAACAGGGCCATGACCAGTACGTCGTTCACGACCGGACCTCCCCCTCGGACACGGAACGGCTCGGTCCGGCGCCCGCGGACCCGTCCGCCGCCGCCGTGCCGTCGAAGCGGTAGCCCACGCCCCACACCGTCTGGATCAGCTGGGGCCGCGCGGGGTCGTCCTCCACCTTGCCGCGCAGCCGGCGCACATGGACGGTGACCGTCGACAGGTCGCCGAAGTCCCAGCCCCACACCTCGCGCATCAGGTCCTCCCGGGCGAACGCCCGCCCCGGATGACGGAGGAAGAAGGCGAGCAGGTCGAACTCGCGCAGGGTCAGGGCGAGTTCGGTGCCGTCCTTGGTGGCGCGGCGGGCCGACGGGTCGACCGCGAGACCCGCGGCGCGCAGCGGGCGGGCCGCGGCCACCGGCCGGGTCCTGCGCAGCACGGACTCGACCCGCAGGACCAGTTCCCTCGGGCTGAACGGCTTGGTGACGTAGTCGTCGGCCCCGACCTCCAGGCCGAGGATCCGGTCGTCCTCGTCGCCGCGCGCGGTGAGCATGATGACCGGGACGGGGCCCTGGGCGCGCAGCCGGCGGCACACCTCCAGGCCGTCCATGCCCGGCAGCATCAGATCGAGCACCACCAGGTCGGGCCGGTGGGCGGCGGCACGCGCGAGCGCGGCGGGCCCGTCCCCGGCACGGTCCACGAGATACCCGGCACGGTCGAGATACCCGGAGACGACCTCGGCCACGGTCGGGTCGTCGTCCACGACGAGGACACGGGTGGCCGCCCCGCCGGGCAGCCCGTCGGTACCGCCGGACGGGCCCGGCGCGGCCGCGGGGCCCTCGTGCGCGCTCGGGGCGGCTCCGGCACCTGGGGATTCGTCGGCTCGCTGCATGCGTCCAGCGTCCCACCCGGCCGGGCCCCGCCCGGCGCCCCGGCACCGACGTCCGAGTTTCGTAAGGACATGAAGTCCGTTATTTCCCTTTCGCGTTCGTAAGGTGAAGCCCGTGACGACCTTTCCCGTACCGGACCCGGACGTCGACCTGGTCCTTCCCTGTCTGAACGAGGCGGGCGCCCTGCCCTGGGTGCTCTCCCGGATCCCGTCGGGCTGGCGCGCCCTGGTGGTGGACAACGGCTCCACGGACGGCTCCGCGGAGCTCGCCCGCGCGCTCGGCGCCACCGTCGTGCGCGAGGAGCGCCGCGGGTTCGGCGCCGCATGCCACGCCGGGCTGACCGCCGCCACCGCGGACATCGTCTGCTTCTGCGACTGCGACGGTTCCCTCGACCCGGCCCTGCTCCAGCCGTTCGTCGCCGAGGTACGGGCCGGTGAGGCCGACCTCGTCCTCGGGCGGCGCCGGCCGCGGGGGCGCGGTGCCTGGCCGGCGCACGCCCGCGCGGGCAACCTCGCGCTGGCCCGGATGCTGCGGCGCCGCACCGGCCTGCGGCTGCACGACCTCGGTCCGCTGCGCGCGGCCCGCCGGGAGGCGCTGCTCGGGCTCGGGCTCACCGACCGGCGCAGCGGCTACCCGCTGGAGATGGTCGTCCGCGCCGCCGACGCCGGCTGGCACGTCACCGAGCACGACGTGCCGTACCTGGCCCGTACGGGCGTCTCCAAGGTCACCGGCACCTGGCGCGGCACCTGGCAGGCGGTACGGGACATGCGCCGCGTCCTGGCCGAACCCCCCGTACCGGCCCGGACGGTGGCCGACACCCGGGCCGACGTGCCGTCCCCGGCCGGACCCCCGGAACCGGCCCTCGCCCCGTCCCGAGGAGGAACCGTCCAGTGAGCGTCACCCTGCTCGTCATCGCCAAGGAACCGCGCCCCGGACGGGTGAAGACCCGGCTCACCCCGCCGTTCACCCCCGGGCAGGCGGCGGCGCTGGCCGAGGCGGCCCTCGTGGACACCCTGCGCGCGGTCGCCGCGTCACCCGCGCGGCGCCGGGTCCTCGTGCTCGACGGGACGCCCGGTCCCTGGCTCCCCGAGGGCTTCGACGTCGTACGGCAGTGCTCGGGCGGTCTGGACGAGCGGCTGGCCGCGGCGTTCGCGGGCTGCGCAGGACCGGCCCTGCTCGTCGGAATGGACACACCGCAGGTGACACCGGCCCTGCTCACGGTGGACTTCGCGGACTGCGACGCGTACTTCGGGCCCGCCGAGGACGGCGGCTTCTGGGCGCTGGGGCTCGCCGAACCCGATCCTGAACTGCTGCGCGGGGTGCCGATGTCGACGTCCACGACGGGCGCCGCGCAGCGGGACCGGCTGACCGGCGCCGGACTGAGGGTGCGGGACCTGCCCCGCCTGCGGGACGTGGACACCGCCGCCGACGCCCGCGCGGTCGCGGCGGACGCGCCCGCGAGCGCCTTCGCCGCGGAACTGGACCGCCTCACGGCGACGGTGGACGTCCCCAGGCAGAGCCAGGGGGCCGCCGTCGGTGAGGACTCGGGGTTCGTCGGCGGGCTCCGGGCCTCCCGGGCCGCCGCCGACACCGCCGGGCAGCGGGGTGCCGGACGGTGAGCGCCCGTCGCGGGACGGCCGCACTGGATCCGGGCGGAAGCGGCGGCACCGGTACACGGGCCCCGTCCGGGCCGGCCACACAGGCGTGGGGCGACGATCCCTACGCCGACGCGCTGGGCGCCGGCCGGGGGCCGCTGTTCCTGCGGCGGACGGACGGCTGGCTGCTCCCCCTGGAGGTGGAACGCTGGTGCGCCCGCGCCGACGCGGTCGACCGGCAGGTGCTGGCGCACTGCGAGGGCGCCGTGCTCGACGTGGGCTGCGGTCCCGGACGGCTGGTCGCGGAACTCGCGGCACGCGGAAGGACCGCGCTCGGCATCGACGTCAGCGAGGCCGCCGTGGCCCACACGGTGCGGCTCGGCGGCCAGGCGCTGCACCGGTCGGTCTTCGACCCGCTGCCAGGCGAGGGCCGCTGGGACACCGCCCTCCTCGTCGACGGCAACATCGGCATCGGCGGGGACCCGGCGGCACTCCTGCGCCGCACGGCCGAACTCCTCGGCCCGGGCGGGCTGCTGATCGCCGAGACCGTGGCGGGCGCGGACGTCGACGAACGCGTCGACGTCCGTATCGTCCGCGCCGCCCACGGCGACGGGACCGAGGACTCCGGCACGGCCGGGGACGGTGGCGGGGACCAGGGCGCCTCCGGTGACCGGGCCGCGTTCCCGTGGGCCCGGGTCGGCACCCCGGCCCTGCTCCGGCACGCGGCCCGCGCCGGATGGCGCACCGACGCTCAGTGGTCCGCGGGCGGGCGCTGCTTCGTGGCCCTGCGCAACGGACCGCGGCGGGACTCCCGGCGGGACCGCAGGACGAGCAGCAGCGCGGACCCGGCGAACAGCGCCGCCGTGATCAGCAGCCAGCGGGCCAGGAAGCCGTCGGCCGGCAGGGTCGTCGCCGACCGGTAGTGGTCGGCGACCTTCCCGCTGATCAGCGGGAACCACACGAGCAGCAGCAGACCGGAGAGGGCCGCCGGAACCCGGACGTACATCGTCCGGTCCCGGTGGCCCCTGGCGTCCAGTGCCTCGGCGACGGCCCGGTCGGCACCGGCGTACAACGGCACCAGCACCAGGTCGTGCAGCACCGCCGCGCCCACGAACCAGATCGCCACCCGGGACCATTCGGCCGAGAGCAGCCGCAGTCCCGCGTAGGCGGCG
Organism: Streptomyces sp. NPDC127038; assembly: GCF_042725875.1. Taxonomy (NCBI): domain Bacteria; kingdom Bacillati; phylum Actinomycetota; class Actinomycetes; order Kitasatosporales; family Streptomycetaceae; genus Streptomyces; species Streptomyces sp. NPDC127038. Next base: position 31,994 of record NZ_JBHXDQ010000035.1, read on the forward strand.
AGCGCGAACGTGCAGGCGAGCAGGAGGAGTTGGAAGGGGCTGCCGATCAGACTCCGCCAGGGCCGCCGGGTCCGCCGGGCCGGCGGAAGTCCCGCCCCACCAGCCCTGCCCGCCCCACCAGCCCTGCCGGCCCCGCCGGGATCAAGGTGCCGCATCACAGATCTCCGAACGTCATACGGGCCACCCACTTGGTGTTGAGCACGCCGGGCGCGGCCGGAACGATGATCCGTGCCGGGTAGCCGTGGTCGGGGGAAAGGTCCTCGCCGTTGACGGCCAGGGCGAGCAGCGACAGCGGATCGCGCACCTGGTTGTCGCGCAGCGCGGCCACCCGGAACGCCCCGTGCCGCTGCAACGACTCCACGAGCACGTCGGGGGCCGCGTCCGCCTCGTAGCCGACGAGCCGCGCCAGGTCCCGCAGCCGCACGCCCCTCCACCACTGGTCGGACGTCGACCAGCCCTCCACGCAGGCGATGGGCAACGCGGAGCTGTGCAGCGGGAGTCCGGCGAGTTCGGCGCGGCTGAGCCGGACCGTGCGGCCCTTGCCCGTGACGGTCAGGCGCCAGACCTCGTCGCTGGTCTCCGCGGCGGTGATCCCGCGTCCCGCGGCGGTCTTGTTGATCTGGAACCCGTTGGGTCCCGACCCGGGTTCCGGGCCGCCGTGCGGTGCCAGCAGCGCGGTCTCGCGCAGCGGCCCGTCGAAGCCGTGGCCCACCGTGGTGGCGGCCAGGAAGAGCGAGCCGCCCCCGACGAACCCGAGGGCCCCGCGCCGCGAGACGGTGGGCGGCAGCGGGTCGGGCGACACCAACTCGTCCTCGGACCGCGCCGGTTCATCCGCACCGGTCGACGGGACCGTCGGCTCGGGCCGATCACCCTGCGACGGCACCGGCCGCCCGGGCCGGTCGTCCGGCGTGCGGATGTGGCGCAGGTTGCGCACGGCCGTCGGTGTCCGCAGCACCGCGTGCGTCACGAACGCGGCGATGAACACCCAGGCTCCGTAGAAGTGCAGGGTGTAGAAGGAACCGGGGAAGAGGTAGTCGAGCTGGATGTTCAGCACGCCGGTGGTGAACTCGAAGAGCGCGCCGCCGACCAGCAGCAGCAGGGAGAGCCGTTCCAGGGCGTGCGCGAGGGAGCGGGCCGGCGGCAGCGTGAACAGCTTCGGCACGACCGACCAGAGTTTCGCCAGCAGCACGGGGACCAGCGCGATGCCGAGGGTGACGTGCAGGCCCTGGGTGAGGCGGTAGAGCCAGACCGGGCCGGTCGGCCAGGCGAAGAGGTAGAACCCGAGGACCCCCTTGTCGGGGGTCTTGTCGTTGACCGGCGAGAGGTCCGGGTTGTAGGCCGCGTACGACAGGAGCCCCGTCACGAACAGCACCGTGATGCCGCCGAGCAGCACCAGACCCAGCACGGAGGTGAACCAGGGGCCGCGCAGGGGGCTGCGCCAGAACGCGGGGGACGAGGGAGACCGTGGCATGCCCCGACCGTAGGCCCGGGGCACCCCCCGAACGGGTTCTCAAACCATGACGAAACTCTGACGTCCACCTTGGTGGCCCCCGTCCCGGCGGCCTCCCGGCCTAGCGTGCCAGGGTGAACCGCGAACTCCCCCGTGAGCTGGTCCCCGACCGCCCCGAAGCGCCCTCGGACCCCCCACCGGATCCCCCCGCGCCCCCGCCCGCGACCCCTTCCCCGGCGCCCTTCCGGAGCCTGTCACCGGTGCTGTCCCGGGCCCGTTCCCTGGCCGGGTCCCCGGGCCTCGGCCTGGCGTTGCTGAGCGACCGGCCCCGGGCCGTCCGGCGCGATCTGGCCGCCGCGCTGGCCGGGGCGCTGCTCGTGCTGACGGCCGCGGTCGTCGGCTACGTCATCGAGCACCGCGACGGCACGCTGTTCGTCAGCGCCGCTCCGCTGTACGGGCACTGGGGACCCCACCTCGGACCCGGCACCCCGGCCGCGCTCGCCGTCGCGGTCGCGGTGGTGGCGTACGGGCCCCGCCTCGCCGCCCGGCTGCCCTGGCGGAGGCTGCTGCCCGCCGTGTGGGTCACGACGACGGCGTGGACGTTCTCCCTCGCGCTGATCGACGGCTGGGCGCGCGGTGTGGCCCGGCGCCTGACCACGCGGTACGAGTACCTCCAGGTCATCACGCCGGTCGACCGCTTCCACGACATCCCGGCCGCCCTGCGGGACTTCACCCACCACATCCTGCTGCACTCCCCCGGCCACTGGCCCGCGCACATCGCCGGTCATCCGCCGGCCGCCACCCTCACCTTCGTCCTGCTCGACCGGATCGGACTGGGCGGCGGGGCCTGGGCGGGCGTCTGGTGCATCACCGTCGGCGCGACGGCCGGGGTGGCGGTGCTCGTCACCGTCCGCGTCCTGGCCGGGGAGGCTCTCGCCCGGCGCGCCGCGCCGTTCCTTGCCCTCGCCCCCGCGGCCGTGTGGATGGGCACCTCGGCGGACGGCTACTTCGCGGCCGTCGCCGCCTGGTCCCTGGCCCTGCTCGCCCTCGCGGTCACCGGGCACCGGCCGCGGACGGCCGGGCTCGCCTCCGGACTCCTCCTCGGCCTCACCGCGTACCTGTCGTACGGTCTGACCCTGGTCTGCGTGATCGCCTTCGCCGTGCTGCTGCTGGGGCGCGGCCCCAGGATCCGCCCGCTCCCGTACGTCCTGGCCGGACTCGCCGTCGTCCCCGCGGTGTTCACCCTGCTCGGCTTCGACTGGTGGGAGGCGTACCGCTTGTTGGTCGTCCGCTACTACCAAGGAGCGGGCGGGGTACGGCCGTACGGCTACTGGGTCTGGGCGAATCTCGCCTGCACCGTGCTGATCACGGGACCGGCCACCGTGGCGGGACTGCGCCGGGCGGCCGCGGCGACCGCGCGGATCGCGACGGCGGCCGTACGGGGGAGCGGGGCACCGGCCCACGAGAACCCCGCCGCCGCCCCGGACCTCGGGACCTCGGCGAGCCGGGACCCCGCCGGCTTCGCGACCCCGGACCCGGGGGGCTCCACGGTGACGGCGGACGGCGCCGCCCCGCGGCTCGCCGTTCTCGTCGTCGCCGCGCTGGCGGCCCTGCTCGTCGCGGATCTCTCCGGCATGAGCAAGGCGGAGACCGAACGCATCTGGCTGCCGTTCGCGATGTGGCTCCTGGCGGCCCCTGCGTTCCTCCCCCGCCCCCGGTCCTGGCTCGTCGCCCAGGCGGCGACGGCCCTCCTCCTCAACCACCTGCTGCTGACGGGCTGGTGACACCGGCGCCGACCCCGCACGCTCCGGGGCCGGCGTTCAGGAGTCGGTGTCCGCAGGCTGGGCGAGGATCGCGCCGAACACCAGGCCCACGGCGATGGCCGTGACGATCGTGACGAGTTTCAGCAGGTCGCGGAAGCCCTCGATGACATAGCCGCCCGCCAGGGTGGTCAGTCCGCGCATGCCGAGGGAGCCGACGGTGAGGGTGAAGAAGCCGGGCAGGAGCAGCACCAGCCGGGGCGGCCGGTCCGGCCGCAGGGCGAGCCGGGTCGCGGCGGCGGCCAGGACGGCGGCCGCGACGAACGTGCCGCCCGTCTCGCCGATCGCCTTGGTGGCCAGGGACTGCACGGCAACGGTGACGTAGACCAGCACGAGCAGGGGCAGCAGCAGCCGGAAGGGGATGGCGAAGGCGAGCAGGGTGCCGACGGTGAAGACGATCCAGCTCAGGAACAGGGCCCAGCGCGGCAGGTCGGAGGCGGCGGCGATGTCGAAGAGGGCGCGGGTGGAGGTGCCGGTGAGGTACAGGCCGAGCAGGACGCCGACGTAGAGCTGGACGAGGAGGAAGGCGGAGTAGACGAGCCGGATCGCGCCGGTGGTGATGTAGCCGGCGGCGAGTTCGGCCGTGGCGGCGCTCAGATAGTCGCCGGGGACGAAGAAGAACAGCGCGGGCAGCATCAGCAGGACCGGGCCGCCGTGCGAGACGTCACGGGCGAACACCTCGACGGTGATCACGGAGACGGTGACCGAGACGACCAGCGGGAGCACCAGGGCGAACCGGGGGACACGGTCCGCGGCGACGGCCAGCACGGCGGCGACGGTGCCGAGGACCGCGGTGGCGCCGACCTCGTACCAGGTGGACTGCATGAGCGGCGCGAAGCCGAGGGTGAACAGGACGATGCCGAGCAGCTTGAGCCACCACGGGTAGGGCGGCCGGGAGGTCTCGATCGCGGCCAGCCTGCGGTTCGCCTCGCTCACACCGGTCCGTCCCGCCCGTACGTCCTGGACCAGCGGTTTCAGGGCCACGACCTGGTCGAGCCTGAAGACCTCGGGCACCCCGTGCAGGATCACCGTGCGGGAGTCCCCGCCGGTGCGGACGGTCAGCGCGGCGCCGTCCGGTACGAGCAGCACGGAGGCGTCGGCGTCCAGCGCGCGGGCGGTGTCCCGGACGGTCCGCCCGATGGTGCCGGCGCCCTCGCCGCTGGACCGCAGCAGCAGCCCGGTCAGCCGGGCCAGGAAGGCGGCGGTTTCGTCACCCGTGGCGCCCGTGTCCGCTGTCATCGGCCACCTCCCCTCGGCACCTGACCGCCCGCCCGCCGGATGCGCGGTCCGTCCCCAGCCTGTGGAGCCACCGGCCGACCGGGCCAGCGAGGCGGTCCGAACGGGTGAGGGACCGGCCTGCGGCGGCCGGACGTGGGCGGTGGACCCCGGGGAGGTGCCGGTCACTCGGACGGGTCACCCCGCGCGCGGCGGCCCCGGTCCCCGCCGAGGCTGGGGCCCATCGCTGTCGACACGGAGACTGGGAGGCGTCCGATGAGCTCCATGGACATGCCCGCGGACGCGCCACGGCAGAAGGCGCAGGCAGCGAGGGCCACGATCCCGGCCGCGCCACGGCTCACCTGGCTGACGCTGGCCCTCATGACGACCGCCTCGGTCGCCAGCCTGCGGGCCGCCCCCACGATGGCGGTGTACGGGCTCGCCTGCGTGTTCCTCTACCTCGTCCCGGCGATCGTGTTCCTGCTGCCGACCGCCCTGGTCTCGGCGGAGCTGGCCTCGGGCTGGAACGGCGGTGTCTACCGCTGGGTGAGCGAGGGGCTGTCCAAGCCGCTCGGATTCCTCGCCGTGTGGTGCCAGTTCGCGATGACGATCTTCTACTACCCGAGCCTGCTGGCCTTCGTGGCGAGCACCATCGCGTACATCATCGACCCGGCCCTGGCCTCCAGCGGTCTCTACACCGCCATCGTCATCGTGGTCCTGTACTGGACCGGCGTCTGGGTCTCCTCGCGCGGCACCAAGGCCCTTGCCGGACTGTCCAGTTGGGGCCTGGTCATCGGCACCCTGGTGCCCGGCACGATCCTCGTCGTGCTCGGCATGGTCTTCCTGGCCCAGGGCAACCCCTCGGCCGCGCCCATGACGGCGAGCCATCTGCTGCCGGAGTGGACGGGCCTGGCCAGCCTCGTCCTGATCGTCAACAACTTCCTCTCGTACTCCGGCATGGAGATGAACGCGGTCCACGTGTCCTCGCTGAAGGACCCGGCGAAGGAATACCCGAAGTCGATGTTCCTGGCGATGGGCCTGGTGCTGCTGATCTTCATCCTGCCCGCGCTGGCCATCAGCTGGGTGGTGCCCGCCGACCAGACCAGCCTCACCGCCGGTGTCATGCAGGCGTTCGACGCGTTCTTCTCGTACTTCGACATCGGCTGGATGACACCGATCGCGGCGGTGATGCTGATCTCGGCGTCGCTGGCCGGGATGCTGACCTGGCTCGCCGGGCCCTCCAAGGGCCTGCTGGAGATCTCCCGCAGCGAGGGCTATCTGCCGCCGTACCTCCAGCAGCTGAACCGCTTCGGCATCCAGCAGAACATCCTGGTCACCCAGGGCATCGTGACCACGGTGATCGCGCTGGGCTACGCCTTCATCCCGAACGTCTCCAACGTGTACTGGATCTTCTCGACGATCACCACGCAGGTGTACCTCATCGTCTACCTGCTGATGTTCGTCGCGGCGATCCGGCTGCGGAAGAACCAGCCCGACCACCCGCGCGGCTACCGCGTCCCGGCACTGACCCTGGTGTGCGTCGTCGGGTTCCTGGCCTCGGCCGCGGCCATGGCCATCGGCTTCGTGCCGCCCTCCCAGTTCGGCAGCAACAGCGTGGTGGTGTACGTCGTCATCATCGGCTGCGGACTCGGCGTCCTGGGTCTGCTGATCCCCTGGGCGTTCCTCAAGTTCCGCAAGCCGAGCTGGCAGTCTGAGGCGGCTCGCGAGGAGGAGGCGGGGGCATGAGTCCCACCCGGTTCGCATCCGAGCACAAGTGGATCTACTACGGCGCGATCGTCATCCTGCTCGGCCTCGTCGTGGCCGGACTCGTGCGCTACAAGGCCATCACGACGAACAACAAGGCCACGAGCAAGGCCAACGAGCTCGCCGACGCCGCCGTGAAGGCCGGACTCCCGCGCCCCGACACCGAGTTGATCGCCAGCCTGCTGGGCACCGACGGCGGTCTGGTCTGCGACGATCCGGCCAGCGCCCTCAAGTCGGCGCTGTGGAAGATCAACGTGTCCAACGGCGCCGCGTTCGTCGGTCAGCGGCCCGTCATCGGCGACGGCAGGGCGCTCCGCGCGGAGGCCACGATCATCGAGATCTACTGCCCGGAGAAGCTGGACAAGATCAACGACAAGCTCGACGGCCTGAAGACCGACGACACGGTGAGGCGGTGACCATGTCCGAACTCGCCGGGAGGATCGCCGCCTTGATGGGCCGGGCCAGGACGGACCTGGCCGAACTGGTCGCCATCCCCTCCGTCGCCGACCCGCGCCAGTACCCGCCCGAGGAGTGCCGGCGGGCCGCGCAGTGGGTGGCGGACGCCTTCACCGAGGCAGGACTCCACGACGTCCATCTCGCCGAGACACCCGACGGGAGCCACGCGGTCATCGGCCACCGCCCGCCGCCGCCCGGCGCCCCCACCGTTCTGCTGTACTGCCACTACGACGTCCAGCCGCCGCTCGACGACGACGCCTGGACCACACCGCCCTTCGCCCTCACCGAACGCGACGGCCGCTGGTACGGGCGCGGCACCGCGGACTGCAAGGGCAACATCGTGATGCACCTGACCGCCCTGCGCGCGCTCGGCGACGACATCCCGGTCGGCCTGAAGTTCGTCGCCGAGGGCTCGGAGGAGCAGGGCACGGGCGGCCTGGAGAGCTATGTCGCCGAGCACCCGGAGCAGTTCCTCGCGGACGCCCTCCTGGTGTGCGACACCGGGAACGCCGAGGTCGGCACGGGCACCGCCACCGTCACCCTGCGCGGCCTGGCCAACGTCGTCGTCACCGTCGACACCCTGGCCGGGGAGATCCACTCGGGCATGTTCGGCGGCCCCGCCCCGGACGCGCTCGCCGCCCTGATCCAGCTGCTCTCCACCCTGCGCGACCCGGCCACCGGCGCCACCCGTGTCGAGGGACTCGACTGCGAGGGCACCTGGGAGGGCGCCGGCTACGACGAGGAGCAGTTCCGCGCCGACGCCGGAGTGCTCGACGGCGTCCGGCTCACCGGGACCGGCACGGTCGCCGACCGGCTGTGGGCCCGCCCCGCCGTCACCGTCCTCGGCATCGACTGCCCCCCGGTGGTCGGCTCCGCCGCCGCCGTACCGCCCACCGCGCGGGCCCGGGTCAGCCTGCGGATCCCGCCCGGCACGGCCCCCGCGACCGCCCGCGCCGCCCTCACCCGGCACCTCACCGAGGCCGCGCCCTGGGGCGTACGGGTGCGCGTCGAGGACGAGAGCTCCGGGGCCCCGTTCAAGGCGGCCACCGACGGCCCCGCCTACGCGGCACTCGGCCGCGCGATGAACGAGGTCTACGGCAGACCCATGGCCTTCCTCGGCCAGGGCGGCTCCATCCCGCTGTGCAACGTACTCGCCGAGACCTACCCCCGCGCCGAGATCATCCTCATGGGCGTCGAGGAACCCAAGTGCCTCATCCACGCCCCGAACGAGAGCGTCGACCCGGACGAGATCGAGCACATGGCCCACGTCGAGGCGCTGTTCCTCCGCTCCTACGCGGACGCGAGACAACGCGGCCGCTGAACGAATCCCCCGGCCCCACGTCCCCGTACCGGCCGGACCGCGGACACGGGACCTTCCGCCCTGTTCACAACGGCTCGCGCCGCGCCCGGGGTTCGGCTTGCAGGGGGGTGAGGCGCCTGCCTATCGTCGCGCCCATGCAGTCCTACACGATCGGCCAGGCCGCGCGGCTCCTCGGCGTGAGCCCCGACACCGCCCGCCGCTGGGCGGACGCCGGGCGGGTGGCCACGCACCGGGACGACAGCGGACGGCGCCTCATCGAGGGGCGCGACCTGGCCGCGTTCTCCGTGGAACTGGCCGGAGCCGGGGGCGAGGAGGGCGCCACCTCGTACACCTCGGTCCGCAACTCCTTCCCCGGCATCGTCACCGCCGTCAAGCTCGGTGATGTCGCGGCCCAGGTGGAGATCCAGGCGGGACCCCACCGGCTGGTCTCCCTGCTGACCCGGGAGGCCGTCGAGGAACTGGGCCTGGAGGTCGGGGTGGAGGCCACGGCCAAGGTCAAGTCCACCAACGTGCACATCGACCGCGCCTGACCGGCCGCGGGCCGCGGGCGCTCAGCCGGGGATCGTGTCCGGCCAGGACGGGTAACAGCCGTCCACCCTGATGGTGTTGATGCCGCTGATGTGCCGGGCCCCGCACCGGTCCTGCGGCAGGACCAGCTGCGGTCCGGCCCGGTCCAGCGGAGTGCCGTCGATGCCCACCGCCAGCAGCACCGGGGCGTCCGCGAAGTCGGGGTCGATCTCGGCCCAGGTGAGCAGCGCGTGATGACCGTCCGCGCCCGCCACCGCGATGAGGAAGCGCAGCCGGTCCTTGCGCCGGCCCGGGTCGAAGCGGGGCCCGGCGTCCCGCAGCACGTCGTGCAGCAGCGGGCCCTCGAAACCGTGGTGCCGCACCCCGCTGGTGGCGCACTCGAAGGCGACCCGCACCCGGTGCTGGGGCCAGGCGAGCAGGTCGGGCACGGTCAGCAGGGCGGGCCGGGCGAGGTCACCGGTCAGCGCGAGTTCGGCGAGCGGGGGAGCCGGCGGTGTCGGCTGCGTCAGGGACTGGCTCACGGGACAGCACCTCCCGGTGGACCGTACCCCGGGGGCGGCACGAGGCAAACGCACATGCGTACATCCGAAGCCGCTGGGCACAGCTCATGCGATACGACAGGAGACGTACAGCTTGCATATGCGGAAGTATGATCGGGCCATTGCAGAACGTGAGCCCAGGACTGAGGATCACGACGGAGGCTTCAGCGAGCCTCAGAGTCTTCGAGGGAGTAGATCCGTGACGACCCGACCCGCGCGCCGGACCCGCCGCACCACCCGGACCCTTCAGGCGGCCGGCGTCGGCGCCGCCGCGCTGCTGGCCCTGAGCGCCTGCTCCTCCTCCGACGGCGGCTCCGGCTCCTCGGACGCGAAGAAGCCGTCCGGGTCGTCCTCGTCGAAGCTGTCCGGCACGGTCACCGTGTTCGCCGCCGCCTCGCTGAAGGAGAGCTTCACGGCCCTCGGCCAGGAGTTCGAGAAGGCGCACCCGGGCACCAAGGTCACCTTCAGCTTCGGCGGCAGCGACAGCCTCGCCGCGAGCATCACGGGCGGCGCCCCGGCCGACGTCTTCGCCGCGGCCAGCCCGAAGACGATGGCCATCGTCACCGACAAGGGCGACGCTACGGGCACGCCCGCGACCTTCGTGCGCAACCAGCTGGAGATCGCCACCCTGCCCGGCAACCCGCACAAGGTCGCCTCCCTGAAGGACCTCACCAAGTCCGGCCTCAAGGTCGTCCTGTGCGACAAGACCGTGCCCTGCGGCGCCGCCGCGCAGAAGGCGCTGGACGCGAGCAAGCTGAAGCTCACCCCCGTCTCGTACGAGCAGGACGTCAAGAGCGCCCTGACCAAGGTGGAGCTGAAGGAGGCCGACGCGGCGGTCGTGTACAAGACCGATGTGAAGGCCGGGGGTGACAAGGTGGAGGGCGTGGAGTTCCCCGAGTCCGCCGACGCCATCAACGACTACCCGATCGCCCTGCTCAAGGACGCGCCGAACGCGGCCGCGGCCAAGGCGTTCATCGAGCTGGTGCGGTCCGCCGAGGGCCAGAAGGTCCTCACGGAGGCCGGGTTCCTGAAGCCCACGTCCTGACCCCGCCGTACCGGGTGCCCCGAGCCCGCCTCCCGAAGCCGTGAGTGATCGCGTGACCTCGCCCGACAAGTCCGGTGCCCCGGCCGACACCCTCGTGGGTGGGCCGCGGCCCGGGCGCGGCCGGACACGGGGCGGGACGCGGGGCGGGGCACCGCTCGCCCTGCTGCTCCCGGCCCTCGTCGGGCTCGCGTTCCTGCTCCTCCCGCTGGTCGCCCTGCTCGTCCGGGCGCCCTGGCACAGCATGCCGGAGCAGCTCACCAAACCAGGGGTCTGGCAGGCGCTGCGGCTGTCCCTGCTCTCGGCGACCGCGGCCACCGCCGTGAGCCTGGTGCTCGGGGTGCCGCTCGCCTGGCTGCTGGCGCGTACGGACTTCCCCGGGCGCGGACTCGTTCGGGCCCTGGTCACCCTGCCCCTGGTCCTGCCCCCGGTGGTCGGCGGTGTCGCGCTGCTGCTGGCCCTCGGCCGCAACGGTGTCGTGGGCAGACTGCTCGACAGCTGGTTCGGGATCACGCTGCCCTTCACCACGGCCGGGGTGGTCGTGGCCGAGGCCTTCGTGGCGATGCCCTTCCTGGTGATCAGCGTGGAGGGCACCCTGCGGGCCGCCGACCCGCGCTACGAGGAGGCCGCCATGACCCTCGGCGCCTCCCGATTCACCGCGTTCCGCCGGATCACCCTGCCCCTCATCGCACCCGGCATCGCCGCCGGCTCCGTCCTGGCCTGGGCCCGCGCCCTCGGCGAGTTCGGCGCGACCATCACGTTCGCGGGCAACTTCCCGGGCCGCACCCAGACCATGCCGCTCGCCGTCTATCTGGCCCTCCAGAGCGACCCCGACGCGGCGATCGCCCTGAGCCTCGTCCTGCTCCTGGTCTCGGTCGCGGTGCTCGCCGGACTGCGGGACCGCTGGATGACGGCGGCCTCATGACCACGACGAACCCGCCGGGAACCGTCGAACCCTCCGGCCAGGGCCTGGACGCCCGTCTCGTCGTCCGGCGCGGCTCGTTCCTCCTCGACGTCGAACTGAGCGCCGCCCCCGGCGAGGTCGTGGCCCTGCTCGGCCCGAACGGCGCCGGAAAGACGACGGCGCTGCGCGCGCTGGCCGGACTCACCCCGCTGTCCGAGGGCGGCCGGCTGCGGCTGGACGGCGTAGCGCTGGACCGTACGCCGCCCGAGTCCCGGCCCGTCGGCGTCGTCTTCCAGGACTACCTGCTCTTCCCGCATCTGTCCGCGCTCGACAACGTGGCCTTCGGACCGCGCTGCCGGGGCGTGTCCAAGGCGGAGGCCAGGACGCAGGCGGCCGCGTGGCTGGAGCGCATGGGCCTCGCCGAGTTCGCGGGGACCAGGCCGCGCCGGCTCTCCGGCGGGCAGGCGCAGCGGGTCGCCGTCGCCCGCGCCCTCGCCACCCGTCCCCGGCTGCTGCTCCTCGACGAGCCGCTCGCCGCGCTCGACGCCCGTACCCGCCTGGACGTGCGGGCCCAACTCCGGCACCACCTGGACGACTTCGAGGCCGTCGCCGTCCTCGTGACGCACGATCCGCTGGACGCGATGGTCCTCGCCGACCGGCTCGTGGTGGTCGAGGACGGCCGGGTGGTCCAGGAGGGCGGCCCCTCGGACATCGCCCGCAGGCCCCGCACCGACTACATCGCCCAGCTCGTCGGGCTCAACCTCTACCGCGGCGAGGCCGAGGGCCACACCGTACGGCTGGAGGCGGGCCCGGAGATCACCACGACCGAGCGGCTCGACGGGCCCGTGTTCGTGGCGTTCCCGCCGAGCGCCGTGACGCTGCACCGCGACCGGCCCACCGGCTCCAGCGCCCGCAACCTGTGGCGGTGCGGGGTCGCGGGACTGGAGACGCACGGCGACCAGATCCGCGCGGCCCTCACCGGTGAACTCCCGCTCGCCGCCGACCTGACGACGGTCGCCGCGGCGGAACTCGGCCTGCATCCGGGCTCGACGGTCTGGGCCACGGTGAAGGCGGCCCAGACCCACGCGTATCCGGCCTAGCCCCTCGCGGGGACCGGCGCCGCGCGGACCGTCACGCGGTCGAACTCGCCCACCCGGCCGGTGGCCTCCTCCCGCGACACCGGGTGCGTGCCGGTGATCCCGGAGCCGCGCTCCTCGTACACGGCGACGGCGTCGGCCCTGCGGGGACCAGAGATCCGGGCGTGTCCACCGGGAGTTGGTTGATCCCCCTTTCGGCCGCGTGATAGAGGCAGGGGGTGACTACTCCTGACGCCGGGATCCCGGCCCTGGCCGCCGCCCTGGACATGCGACCCCACCCGGAGGGCGGCTGGTTCACCGAGACCTGGACGGCGCCGCAGGCGTTCGTGCCCGACGGCTATCCGGGCCCACGCGCCGCCGCCTCCGCCATCTACTTCCTCCTCGCGCCCGGTGACACCTCGGCCTGGCACACCGTCCGCTCGGACGAACTCTGGCTGTGGCACCGCGGCGGCCCCCTCGACCTCCTGCTCGGCGGCGCCGGGTCCGGCCCCCAGTCCACCCCGCAGGTGGTCAGGCTCGGCCCCCGGATCGAGGCCGGGGAGCGCCCGCAGGTCCTCGTCCCGGGCGGGGTCTGGCAGTCCGCCAGGCCGGCCGGTGACGAGGAGGTTCTGGTCAGCTGCGTGGTGGCGCCCGGCTTCGACTACGACGACTTCCGGCTGCTGGACTCCGGGCGCTGAACGCGGCCCCGGGGCGCCCTGACGTGTCCGTGGCAGCTTTGTGACGCACGTCCCTGGTTGCGGATCGCCCGGGAGGGGCATCACCCGAGGGCAGGACCGGCCGCGCACCGTTTCGCGCGGGGTCCCGGCCGACAGGGACGGAGCCGTCGGCGGGGGCCTGTCGTCCTGGGAGGGGGAAGAGAGGTGTCAGTCATGCGTGCGCACCAGCGCACCGTCCGGCCGACCGCCCGCGTGGAGTACACACTGCCGCGTACGGCCGTCTCGGCGGGCAGGGCCCGCAAGCTGACGACGGCGTTCCTGACCCGGCCCCGGCCCCGGCTCGCGCCGCCGACCGCGGACCAGGTGGACGACGCCACCCTGATCGCCTCCGAGCTCGTCGCCAACGCCGTGCGGTACGGCCGCAGCGGCTGCCGGCTGCGGCTCCAGCTGGGGCACGGGCGCGTGACCGTCGAGGTCCACGACGACAGCCCCGGAAGGCCGCGGATCGGCGTGCTCGACGCGGAATCGGAAAGCGGCCGGGGTCTCGCCATGGTCCAGCAGCTGGCCCACAGTCTGGAGATCGTCAGTACCGGCTTCGGCGGCAAGACCGTGCGCGCGGTCCTGGCGGTAACCGGTCCCGCCTGACCTGGTTTAGCGCCGCCGAAAAGGGGAACGGGCACCGAAAATTCATCGCAATTTCCATGACCGTAAATGCAGATGGCCGGCGCTCGCACCTCGCGGTGCGAACGCCGGCCATCCGGTGTCCCGGACTAGGCGGGGACGATGTTCTCCGCCTGCGGGCCCTTCTGGCCCTGCGTGACGTCGAAGGTCACCTTCTGGCCTTCCTGAAGCTCACGGAAGCCAGAGGTGGCGATGTTCGAGTAGTGGGCGAAGACGTCGGCGCCGCCGCCGTCCTGCTCGATGAAGCCGAAGCCCTTTTCCGCGTTGAACCACTTCACGGTGCCAGTAGCCATGTCAAATCTCCTTCGGGGCTAAGCTCGCAGATCCACACCTCGTGAACCCGCGCTGCCGCAATGAAGCCCCAACCGGAATGCACCGGAAAATCTTTGGGAACCACAACTGCAACTGAAATCGACAGTAGCACGTCAGCCGTCCCGAAGCGGGCGCACTATCTCACCCCGGCGCGGGGAATATCAAAATCTCGCGGGCCCGTGCAGCAAATTCTGTATCGGCCGGTGCAGATATTCGGGGACGACCGGAAACCCCTCCCCGAGGACCCCTGGCGGCCCGCTCAGGCGTCCTGGGGTGCCGAGCCGCGCAGCTCCGCGTTGATCCGCAGGGCCTCGTCGAGGCAGTCCTCCAGCGTGACGATTCTGCAGGCGGCCTCGACGGGAGTGCCCTGGTCGACGAGGTCCCGGGCACGGGCCACGATCCTGAGCTGGTTGCGGGAGTATCGGCGGTGGCCGCCCTCCGAGCGCAGCGGCGTGACCAGCCCGGCCTCGCCGACGGCCCGCAGGAAGGCGGGGGTGGCGCCGATCAGCTCGGCCGCCCGTCCCATCGTGTAGGCGGGGTAGTCGTCGTCTTCGAACCGGTCGGTGGGGCTCATGGTGCTTCCCTGGGGCGCATGCATCACCTTCCACTCTGGCAGATCCCGGCCGGCGCCGGACCGGATCGAGACGGCGGCGGCCGGTCCGGCGCCACGCCCGGGACTCACCCGGACGGACCGGTGCGCTGGTGAGGGGCCCCGGCCGGTGGTGGCGTGGAGGGACACAGCCCGACCTCGGGACCGTCCTCGGGAGGCCCTCGCATGATCCGTCCGTCCTGTCTCCTCGCCTCCGCCCTGACCGCGGGGATGCTGCTCTCGACGGCCGCCTGCTCGAACGGCGGGGGCGACGGCGGCTCCGGCCGTACGGACTCCTCCGCGTCCCCCGCCTCCACCGTCCCGGCCTCTCCCGTGGCCGAGGAGCCCGCCGCCGCCTCGGCCTCGCCCTCCGCCTCCCCGCGCGTGCTGACCAGGACCGAGGCGCAGTCGGCGCTGATCACCAACTCCGACCTGAGCTCCCAGTGGGAGGAGTCGAAGGGCGTGGCGGCCTGGCGCGACACGCTGCTCAAGAGCAAGGTCGACGCGTCGGCGTTCGTCACGGACAAGGGGAACGCCCAGCAGTGCCAGAAGCTGCTGGACGGCCTGTACTCGGAGAACCTGCTGGGCAAGCCGCTGGCTCCCGGCGCCGTCACCGGCTTCGACAACAACGCCGACGACGCCCAGATGCGCTACCAGGTCGCCTCGTACGGGAAGAGCTCCCTGGACACCCAGCTGAAGTGGCTGGCGACGCTGCCGGACGTCTGCGACCAGTTCACGGCCGTCAACGGCAGGGGCGACCGGCAGACGGTCCAGGTGATCTCGACGCATCTGCCCGACGTGGGGGACGCCCGTCAGGGCCTCCGGGTGACGATGACCGGTGAGCTGGAGGGCGACCCGGACACGCTGACGCTCGACTTCGCGGCGGTGCGGGTCGGCGACAGCGCCCTGTCCCTCACCAACGGCGGCCTCTCCGGCGCCGAGCACCAGTCGACCGAGCAGGCGGTGCAGGCGGGCACGAACCGGCTCACGGACGTCCTGGCCGGGAAGTCGCCCGCTCCGACACAGGGCTGAGGACCACCGCCCCGGGCCGCGGTCCGGAGGTGTCTCCGGACACACCTCGGCCCGGACAGCCGGGGGGAGGCTGCCGCGGGCCGGAGGTGTCAGTGGGTGCGGTTCAGAGCCGGTCCATCCGGGTGTAGGGGCTCAGGACGCGGACCTGGCGGGCGCCGAAGTCGACGAGCATCGCGATGCCCTCTTCGACGCCGACGATCGTGCCCAGGCCGTACTGGTCGTGGGAGACGCGGTCTCCGAGGCTGAACTCCTTGGCCACGGGGACTACGGGTGCAGCGAAGGGGCTGGTGGGCAGGTGGCGCCGGGGCGCGGAGGATTTACTCATCGTGAATCCAGTATGGGCCCTATTCCGGCGGGCGGTAGGGCTTGATGGTCTCGATCCCGCTCCGACTCGGCCACCCCGAGGACTACCGATCACGCCGGTCGCGCACCCGCCCGTCCGCTCCCCGCCCGCCCTGCCGGGCGTTCCCCGAGGTCAGCCGTCGGGGTGCCGGCTCCGCGATCTTTCCGGTGCGCTGGGCCGTCCGCCGGGCGAGCCTGTCGCGGACCGGACAAGGGGCCGTACGGGGTGCCGCGGCGGGTCGCGGGCGGGCCCGACCGGGCTCCGAGGCCCGCCCGGACCCGGGCACCACCGGGGGGCGTGCGCCCGCGCGTCACTCGCCGGGCCGCCCCGCGGAAGGCATCGGCGGGCGGACCGCTCCCAGGCGAACGGCCCGCCTGCCGGGCGCGGGAGCCGGACGCCCGGGACGGACGGGATGCCGGACCGCGAGAGCCGGGTGATGCCGGGACGGACGACGTGCCGGGCCGTGGGAGCCGGACACCCGGACGGAACCGTCCGGCTCTCGCGGACCCGGGATCAGCTCAGGTCGAGCCGGGAGTAGACCCGGCCCACGGTGTCGCGGACGACGACGTGCCGGAGGGAGAAGTCCTGGCCGGGGGCCACGTCGGTGCTGACGTACCAGACGCCCCAGCCGGGGTCGCCCGCGAGTTCCAGGAGCTTGGCGTGCAGGGTCCCGGCGGTGGTCCGCACCGTGACCCGCGAGGCGGTGCCCTTGCCGCCCCAGTACAGGCCGGAGAGCGTCCAGTGCCCCGCCGCCGTGCCCTCGCTCTGCGCCGAGACACCGGGCGTGCCGAGGTCGATGTTCCCGTCGACCACGCTCCTGAACTGCGGCTCCGGGTCGTCGGGCGTCGTCCAGTGCTTGCCCTCGGGCGTCAGCCAGAACTCGGCGCCGCCGGGCTCCGCGACGTGCTCGCCCGGCGCGACGATCCGGGCCGTGGGGGCGGTGCGCGCCGCCGGGCGCGCGGGAGCGTGCGCCGCGAGGGCGGTGACCGCGGCCGGACCGGCGGACGCGGACGCCGCCCGGTGGGACGGGGCGCCGTACGCGGACGTGGGCGCCGTGATCAGCGCGACGGCGACCACAGCGCCCGCCGCATACCTCTTCATACCTGTCATGATTCCTACAACTCCTTGTGAAAGTGCCGGTGTTCGGATGGTGCGGGGAGATGTTTCGGGCGGGGGCGCTCGCCGCCGGGGACGGTCGCCTCGTCCGGCGCGCCCGCGACGACCGGGACGGGGCGCGACGATCCGGCCGTTTCGAGCGTCATGAAGGGTGTACGGACATCCACCGTGGCGACGAGGGAGCGGCCCACCGTGAAATGCCTTGTGATTCCGGCTCCGGCCCGGACGGTGACCGCCGCTCCGGGCTCCCGGTGCGTACGGGGCCGGAAGCCGACGCGCCGCCCCTCGGCGGGGTTACGGTCCCGGCCCCGCCCCCGGGACCCCTCGGCGCCAGCGCCGACCATCAACCGCCTTTCCTCATGGGCCCGTTCGGACACCGTCACCGTGGTCATGGCGATCCCCCCGTGGTGTGTTCCGATGGGCGACGTACGGGGCCTGTACGCGCGGCGGGGGCGGCCGGGTTGCACACGGCCGGAGAAATCGCGGACATCCGGGCGGGGGGCATGACCGAGGAAGAGTTCGACGCGTTCTACGCGACCGCGTTCCCCCGGCTGACCGGCCAGCTCTACGCGTTCACGGGGGATCACGGCGAGGCGCAGGACGTCGTGCAGGAGGCGTTCGTCCGCGCCTGGGACCGGCGCGCGGAGTTCCTCGCCGACGGCGCTCCCGAGGCGTGGATACGGACCGTGGCGACCCGGCTCGCGGTGAGCCGCTGGCGCCGGGCCCGCCGTTGGCTGGAACTGGTGCGGCGCACACCGCCGGCCGACCACACCCCGGGCCCCGGGCCGGAGCACACGGCGCTCGTGGCCGCGCTGCGCACCCTGCCCGAGGCACAGCGGATGGCGATCGTTCTGCACCATCTGTGCGACTTGAGTGTCGAGCAGGTAGCCTCCGAAACCGGTGCCCCCGTCGGCACGGTCAAGGCCCGCTTGTCACGGGGCCGGGCGGCGCTGGCGCGGGTGCTCTCGGAGGATCCGGCGGACCTGGCCGGTTCCGCGCGCCCGTCCGGCCCCGTGCGCGCGCCGGGCGAGGGGGAGAGGGAGGGCGACCGTGTCCGATGAACTCACCTCCGCGCTGCGCGATCTGGCGACCGAGGGCGAACGCCCCCCGGCGCTGTCCGGAGCCGAGATCCGCGACCGCGCGAAGGGCCGCCGACGCCGGCGCCGGGCGGCCTGGGCCACGGCCGGCGCCTCCGTGGCGGGCGTGCTCGCCCTCGTCGCCGTGACGAACCTGGGCGGCACCTCGAAGCACGTGCAGCCGCCGGCCACGAGCCCCACCGTCAGCGCGAGCCCGCCGGTTGCGCCGCCGGACGCCACGATCGACCTGGGCCGGCGGGTGATCGCCGTCGCCGGTCGACGGCTGACGCTCCACTACGACAACCTGCCCGGATCCGCGCCGACGGTCCGGACGACGGTCAGCTCGAAGGAGGCCAGCAGGAAGGTCTCCTCCACGACGGTCGGTCTCGGCGGCGGCTACTCCTTCAAGGCGACCTGGGTGGTCGAACTCACCGCACCCGACGGCACGACGGACTACGTCGGGGCCCTGGGTTCCGGCGGCGAGAGCTTCTCCGACCCGGACCACGGCTGGATCGGCCTGGACGCGGCCGACGCCAAGCAGTTGTACGAGCGGCTCGCGCTGGGCTCGGTGGTCGAGCTCAGGTTCCCGTCGGGCCCCTCGTCCCCGTCGACGGTCTCCGGAGGCCCGGCCGGCCAGGGGTCCGGGACGGGCACGAGCCCCTGAGAGGGCTCAGGGGCCTCTGAGCCGTCTCAGAGGGGTGGCTGGGCCGGGGCCGGACCGAGGGTCGTCGTGCCCGGGGCGGTGCGATGGCCGAGGCCCGTGCGGTAGGCGTCCAGGGCCGCTTCGACCCGGCCGGTGCGCCGCAGCAGGTCGCCCAGCAGCCGGCACAGGTCCGCCAGGTCGCCCGCCGCGCCCGCCCGCTCCAGCAGGCTCATCGCCCGCACATAGTGCTCCTCGGCCGCCTCGGTGTCCCGGGTGTCCTCCGCGATGATCCCGAGCAGCCGGTGCGCGGCGGCCGCGTGGATGGCCCCCCGCTCGGAGTTGAGGTCGCCGAGCACCTGCCGCAGCAGCTCGTCCGCCTCCTCCGACCTGCCCCGCCGGTGCAGCACATCGGCCAGCTCCACCGCGACCTGGCTGGTGTAGAGCGCGGCCCGCTTGGCGGAGAGCATGGCCTGCGCCTCCCGCAACTCGCTCTCCGCACGCTCCAGTTCGCCGTTCTGGGCGTACAGGTAACCGCGCATCCAGTGGCAGTTGGCGAGCTCGGTGCGGATCTGGAGCTGCCGGTAGAGCTCGGCCGCCTTGGCCAGGGAGACGTCGGCCTCGGCGATACGGCCCTCCGCGATCATCGTCCGGGCCACCGACCGGTGCATCCGCGCCACCAGGGCCGGATCCTGGACCTGCGGCGCGAGGGCGAGCGCGAACTCGGCGGCCTGCGCGGCCCGGGCGTGCGCGCCCATGTCCATGTAGGGCGCGATGACCCCCGTGTAGAGGAGGAGCAGCGCCTCGGGATCGTGCAGTCCCGTCCGGTTGAGTTCGTCGAGGGTGGACTCGAACAGGTAGCAGGAGTAGCGGAGTTCACCGGCGAGATAGTGGGAGACCGCCCGGCCGCGCACGGCGGGCACCCGCTGCGGCAGCGGCGCGTCCCCCAGCCGTTGCTCCGACTCCTCGAAGCGCTGCCGCGCCGTCTCCAGGTCCCCGGTGTCCAGGGCGCACTCGCCGAGTCCGAGGAGGGCCGCCGCCTGTTCGGCGACCAGCCCGTGACCCTCCGCCTCCGCGAGCAGGGCGGTGTAGGCCCCCGCGGCGACCTCGGCCTCTCCGGTGGAGAGCGTGCGCTGGGCGTCGGTGAGCCGCAGCCGCAGATCGGTGGCGAGATGGGCGGGGCGCCCGGTCGCCAGTTCCTCGTAGGCGACTCCGAGCCGGCCGGCTATGTGCCGCAGCGCGGGCTCGGACGCCCGGACCCGGCCGGCCTCCAGCGTGGAGATGTACGCCGGTGTGTACACGGGTTCCGCGAGCTGTCGCTGCGTCAAACCTCGTTCTGTGCGCAGCTGTTGCACCCTGCGCCCGATGATCTCAGGGTCGTCCCGCTCCGCCATGGGTCAAGCATGCCATCAAGCCGAGTCGCGCCGGTCCGGCTTGCGGTCACGGTCCGGCCGAGCGGGCCCTCTTGCGGGGCGAGCCCGGGAGCCTCTACGTTAAGCGCCGGATTAAGCATGCTTAATACGCCGCTGTTGTTGCGAGGTCGCCGTGCTCCGACGTATTTCCGCGCGCTACTCCCGAGGGTTTCTCGCCGCCCTCGCCGCGGTGGCCGCGCTGGTCACGGCGGCGAACATCGGCCCGGCCAGAGCCGCCGAACAGGCCCCCGCCGCCCCGCCCTCCGCGTACACGAGCGCACCCTAGGACACCGGGGACCTCACGCGAGCAGGCAACCGGCGCACCGGCGTCGTACGGCCGCGGCGAACCCCTCGTACGCGGGAATCACGGCGCCTACAGTGACCCCGTGACCTCTGCCGCCGCACGCACCGCGCTGGACCTCACCGCCGACCTCCCGGTCCCCGCCCTGGAGGACCTCTACCGGGACCTGCACCGGCATCCCGAACTGTCCCTGCGCGAACACCGCACGGCCGTGGTCCTCGCGGAGCGGCTGCGCAAGGCCGGGTACGAGACGACCGAGGGCGTGGGCGGCACGGGTGTCGTCGGCGTCCTGCGGAACGGGGACGGGCCCACCGTGATGCTGCGCGCCGACATGGACGCGCTGCCCGTCGCCGAGGAGACCGGGCTGCCGTACGCCTCGGCGGCCGAAGGGGTCATGCACGCCTGCGGCCACGATCTGCACGTCACCTGGCTCGCCGGCGCGGCCGAGGCGCTCGCCGCCGGACGGGACACCTGGTCCGGCACCCTGGTGCTGGTCGGGCAGCCGGCCGAGGAGACCGGCGAGGGCGCGGCCCTCATGGTCGCCGACGGCCTCCACGAGCGCTTCCCGCGGGCCGACGTCCTGCTCGCCCAGCACGCGGCGCCCGGCCCCGCCGGGCTGTACGCGCACTCCCCGGGTCTGATCATGTCCGCCTCGACCGACCTCGACATCGTCGTGCACGGGCGGGGCGGGCACGGTTCGCGGCCCGAGGCGACCGTCGACCCGGTGGTCACCGCCGCGTACATCGTGACGCGGCTCCAGACGGTCGTCAGCCGGGAGGTCGCAGCCCGGGACTCCGCCGTGCTGACGGTGGGACGGATCGAGGCCGGCACCCGGCACAACATCATCCCGTCCGAGGCGCGCATCGCCCTGAACCTGCGGACGCAGTCGCCGGACGTGCGGGAGCGGATGATCGCCGCCGTGCGGCGGGTCGCGGCCGGCGAGTGCGCGGCCGCCGGATGCCCCGCCGAGCCCACGGTGACCGTCGGCAGCGACTTCCCGGTGACCGTCAACGACGCCGCCACCGACCGCCGGATCGCCGCCGTGCACGGCGAGGTCTTCGGCGCCGGGACGGTCCTCGACCCCGGTCCGGCCATGGGCAGCGAGGACTTCCCCCGGCTCGCGGCCGGCCGGATCCCGTACTCCTACTGGTTCGTGACCAGCACCCCGGCCGACGTCTGGAACGCGGCCCCGGGCGGCGACGACCTCATGACCAGGCTCGCCGCCGTCCCCAGCAACCACAGTCCGCACTTCGCCCCCGACCTGTCCACGGTCGCGCCGGGCGTACGGACCCTGGTGTCGGCGGCGCTGGCCTCGCTGTCCCCCGGCGACTGACACCCTCCGGGACCGGGCACGCGGGCACCGGCACCGGCGGGCGGCCGGATCAGGGCTGGGTCTGCAACTGCCTCAGCTGGCGCCGCACATGGTCCAGCGCGCCCTCCCGGCGTCCGGGCACGTGCTGTCTCAACCGGGCCAGTTCCGAACCGAGTTCACGGGCCCGCTCCGGATCGCCGATCCGGCCCCACTGGTGGTGGGCGCGGTCCACGGCCGACTCGACCTCCGGCGCGCCCGGCGCCTGCCCCGCGTCCAGCCGGGTCGCCGCGAGCGCCAGCCAGCCACGGCAGCTGCGCTCGGCGTCCCCGGCCAGCATCGCCAGGTCGGCGCGCACCTCCATCCAGTGCAGCACCTGCTCGGCCCCCTGCCCGTACGTCCGCAGCGCCTCCCGCTCCCGGCGTGCCGCCAGCGCGAGGGCGTCCTCGTGACGTCCGTCGCGGACGGCCGCGGTGATCTCCTCGTGCGGGTCGGCGGCCGGTGGGCCACCGGGCCGCTCCGCCCGGGCGGGCGCCGGAACCGTCACCGCCGGGACCGGCACCGCCTGGACCGGCACCACGGCGGACGGGGCCGGGACGTGCGCGGCGGCGGGCGGGGCCGGGGGGAACGGCGGGGCCGCGGGCGTGCGCGGCGGGGCCGTGACCGTCGTGAACTCCGGTGCCGGGGGCCAGGGTTGTCCGGCCCACGAGCGTCCCGGCGCGAGCACGAGATCCGCCGCTCCCGGCCGGTCGGCCTCCTCGCCCGACAGCCTGGCCAGGGCCTGCTCGTGGAGCCGGCCGAGGGGAGGCCGGTGGCCGCTGCGCAGCAGGGTGGCGACCGCCCGCATGTACGTCGGCCTGCCCACCGTGCGACGGGACGGCGGCGGGGCGACGCGGCCGTACAGCTCGGCCGTGGGACCCGCGGTGAGCGGGCGCCCGGCGAGGAACTCCCAGGCGTCGGGGTCCGCGTGCAGGTCGACGAAGACGGTCGTCGAGCCCGGTGGCCGCAGCCGGAGCTCGTCGGCGAACCAGCGCCAGGGGAAGGCGGTGTAACGGACCGTCGCCGGGGTGGTGCGGGCCAGCGCGAGGTGCGGAAGCCGCTGGCGGCGGTCCAGTTGGAGCTGTCCCGTCACGAACATGGTCAGCGGGCCGGGGGCGGTCGCCGCCGCCCGCAGCCGGGTCAGCACGGCCTGCGGCTCCAGCGGGTCGGCCAGTTCGACGACGTTCGCCGTGCCGGTGCCCGACAGCACCGGCGGGGCGACGGCCGCGAGCACGGGGAGCACGGAGGCCGCGTCCACCAGACACCCCCTGCCCACCGGTGAGGCCGCGAGGAGCAGCACGGTTCCGGGCACAGGTTGCCTCCCCCATCGATCGGACACCCCAGCACCGTAACGGCTGCGCATGCAAAGAGGGGACGCGAAGAGACGAACGGCCCGCCGGGCCCGGGACCCGGGGGCCGGCCTCCGGCACCCCGGCTACGTCCGCCGGACGCCGGCCACCGGACGCCGTACGGCGAAGATCGTGGTGTCGTCGGCGAGTTTGCCGCCGCAGTGGTCCAGTGTGCCGTCGCGCACGAGGCGCACGAGCCGGTACGGGTCGGCGGCGCGCGGGTCCCGCGCCAGCGCCCTCGTGACGGCGTCGCGCAGCGGGTAGAAGGCGCCGGACGCGTCGCGGGCCTCGGTCACCCCGTCCGTGACCAGGAGCAGCGTCTCGCCCGGAGCCAGCGCGACGCGCAGCACCGGTGGCGGGGTGGACACCAGCTCCACCATGCCGAGCGGGAGTCCGTGCCCCGGATCCAGGCTGCGCACTCCGTCGGGGGCGATGACGAGGGGAGGTTCGTGGCCGAAGTTGACGACCTCGACCGTCGTCGGCGTGTCCTCGGGGAACGCGACGAGGACGCCGGTCGCGAACCGGTCGCCGTCGTCGCGGCCGAGCGCCACCCGGTAGCGGTTGTGCCGCAGCATCCTGACCTCGAGCCGGGCGGCGACGGTGCCGAGCTCCGGCTCGTGGTACCCGGCCTCGCGGAACGTGCCGAGCAGCGCGGCCGCCGCCTCGACCGCCGCGAGTCCCTTGCCCTGGACGTCACCGAGCAGCAGCCGGGTGCCGTGCCGGCCGGGCTGGATGTCGTAGAAGTCGCCGCCGACCCTGGCCTCGCTGTCGGCGGCGAGGTACACGGCCGCGTGGTCGAGGCCGCCCCAGCCCGGGGGCATCGGGCGCAGCACGGTACGCCGGGTCGTCTCGGCGATGTCCCGCATGTGCAGCATGCGCCGCTCGGCGCGCAGCCGGACGGAGCAGGCGAGGGCCGCGAGGGCGCTGCCGACCACGACGAGGACGAAGTCGGGCAGGCCGTTCTGGTACTGGTGCGGCCACTTCGTGTCCACGGAGCCGTAGGTGAGCAGCGCCAGCGCGGCGAAGGCGACCGTACCCAGCACTCCGCAGATCGCCGCGGCGATGACCGGTACGAGCACGAGCCAGGAGATGATCCGGAACCGGCCCGAGGTGTTGACGTCGAGCAGCACGATGCCGACGAGCAGCAGCAGCGGGGGCAGCCAGGCGACGCTGTGCCCGCGCACCTTCAGCGGCTGCGACCGCTGGAGGGCCTCCGGCAGCCCGGCGCGCGGCCGGAGGGCTCGCCGAAGACGTTCGCGTACGGACCTCGGGTCGGCCACCTCGCCGTACCGCCCTCCGTTTCCCGCTCTCAGTAGGCGACGGACATCCGGCCGTGCGGGTGGACGGGCATCTCCAGCTGGTCGACGAAGGCCATCGCGTAGTCCTCGGCGCTGATCCGGCTCTGGCCGCCCGCGTCGGTGAGCATGCGGTCGCCGCCGATCCGGAACTCGCCGGTGCGTTCGCCCGGGCCGATCTCGGCCGCGGGGGAGATGTACGTCCAGTCGAGGTCGTCGACCTCGCTGCGCAGATAGGCGAGGGCGTCGCGGTGGGCGAGCGCCTCGGGGAGATAGGCCGCGGGGAAGTCCGGCTGGTCGCACGCGGCCTCGCCGGGCGCGACCTCCAGGGTGCCCGCGCCGCCGACGATCACGAGCCGGTTCACCCCGGCCTCGCGGACGCCCTCCACCAGGGCGTGGTTGAGGGCGAGGAAGGGTTCGCTGGGGTCCGAGCCGTCGCGGGGCGGGACGCACGCCGACCCCACCGCGTCCGCGCCGGCCACCAGCTCGGCGACCTTCGCCGGGTCGGAGGCGTCCGCCGCGGTCGCGGCGACCCCGGGGACCGGGGACTGCCCGGAGCGGCTGACCGCGACGACCTGGTGTCCGCGCGCCGACGCCTCCGTGGCGATACGGCTGCCGACCATGCCGGTGGCACCGAAGAGTACGAGCTTCATGCACCTCAGCGAAGCACGCGACCATGATCACCGCATCCCGGCGCGGCGCCCGGAGGAGGCCCGTACGGGGTGCCGCGCGGGCCCGTGGAGGGGGTGCCGCGGGGGTTCCCGTCCCGAGTTGCCAGGGGCTGCGGCGAGGTGTGACCTGGAAGGCGGGGGCGAGCAGAAAGGAGTCCTTCCATGGCTCACGCCGCACCCGTGTCAGGGACACCACGTACATCAGGATCGACCGACGTCTTCGGGGAACAGACCCATACGCTCGCGAAATGGGGCGTCCCCGTCGCCGGCGGACTCGTCTACGGCTACTGGGCCGCCGCCATCAACCGGGACGCCGGCGCCATCACGGGCTGGAACGTGCTGTTCGGCTTCGTGTGCGCGATCGCGTTCGCGGTGGCCTACATGGCCGCCCGTACGGTGGCCCCGCTGATGCGCCGCGAGATGCACGCCCTGGTGTGGGCCGTGTTCGCGGGCTGCGCGTTCGGCTTCCTGTACAGCCAGACCGACGCGACCATTCTGCGGTCCGTGTTCATGTCGCTGCCGGTGGCGGTCGGCGTGTACGCGGTGGCCTTCTACCGCTACTACACGCACGAGGACGCGGAGGGAAAGACGACCTGACCACGATGCATGAGGCCCCGGCGGACGCCGGGGCCTCATGCGTTCCCTCACTCACCTGCCACCTGGGACCCAGTCCCAGGAGTTCGAGGAGGAGCCGGACACGGTCCAGCTCCAGGCGCTGGTGACGGTGAAGGTCCAGGAGCCGGAGGCGCTCACGCTCCAGCCGGGGTCGTTGCGCGGGCTGCGGCCGTTGTCCCAGTGCGCGTTGTGCCACGTCCCGTCCTTCTGGTCGGGGCACGGGTCCGAGCAACTCGGCACCGAGCGGCCGCCGGTGTCGACGAAGGCGGAACTGGCCCAGGCGTGGGCGCCGACGAGCCAGTACCAGACGGCGGTGCCGAGCACGCTCTGCCCGTTCACCGCGCACTGGACGCGGTCCTGGCTGCCCGGTGAGAGCGCGCCGACGACGGGCGAGTCCGTGCTGGGCTGGAGCCGCAGGTTCATCTCCCCGCGGGAGATGACGGTGCCCCAGACGGGGCTGCCGGAGCCGTCGCCGGTGTGCGCCGACTCGGTCGCGGCCAGGGCGGGTCCGGCGGCCAGGGCGGTCAGTACACCGCCGCTGAGCAGGGCCCCGGCGAAAGTCCGCAGGGCTGGGGTGGTGCGCATATCGGCCTCCTTCTCCCCAGATCAAGGAAACACCCGAACGAGTGAGGCCTCCACCCGAACGGCCGGAACCCTTGGGGCCGCTGGGCCGTACGGGACCGGCGCGGCGATTCCCCGTACGGCTTGTCCCATGCACCCGTTTGCAGGCGGCCGGGTCGCGCAAGGGGCCCGGGAGCCCTTGCCTGAAGAGGTGTCCCCTCGTGTCCGGAGCGCCCTGTCGGCCGTGCTGATCGCGCTCGCCTGCGTCCTCGCGCCGCTCGGCGCGCTGTCGGCGTGGGCGACGTACGGCCTCGGCGACTCCGAACGGTACGAGGCCACGATGGCGCCGCTCGCCGCCGACGACGACGTCCGCGACGCCATCGCGGCCGGCGTCACCGACGACATCCTGCGCGAGGTCCACGTCCGGCCGAGGCTCCAGGGGCCGGTGAACCACTTCGTACGGGACGCCGTGCGCTCGTTCACCGAGACCGAGGCCTACCGGACGGCGTGGGAGGCCGCCAACCTGGCCGCGCACGACGCCGTGATGCGGGCGCTGCGCGAGGACCGCGAGGGTGCGGTGACCGTCGATCTCGCGCCCCTCACCGAGCGGGTCAAACGCCGGCTCGCCGACGACCACATGCCGCTGGCCGACCGGATCCCGGTCGAGCACGCCGAGATCACCGTGCTCGAGGCGGAGGACCTGGCCCGGCTCCGGAAGGGGTTCCACGTGCTCGAAGTCGCCGGATTCTGGCTCCCGTCGGCGTCGGTCGTCTTCGCGGCGACCGGCATCGTCATCGCCGTGCGCCGCCGCCGGGCGGTCCTCGCGACGGGCCTCGGCACCGCCCTGGGCGCCGTGCTGCTGGGCGTCGCGATCACCGTCGGCCGCAGGCTCACCCTCGCCGACCTGCCGCCCGACGTGTCCCGGACGGCCGCGGGCGCGGTGTACGACGCCCTCACCGAGACCCTGCGGTTCGTCAGCTGGCTGCTCTTGGCCCTGGGGCTGGCGGTGGCCCTGACCTCCCTGCTGGCCGGCGCGTACGCCCGCAGGCGCCGGCCCGTCGAGGCACCCCGGCCGACGCCCGCGGAACCCCCGACCCACGTGGGCGCCTGACCCCTTGGGCGAACCTCGGGACGCCCCAGGCGAACCGTCATACTTGGGACATGTCCCGCGAGTTCCCCATCGGCCTCACCCCTCCCGACTGGCTGGTCAGGAACCTCCGGCCGGAGCGGGTCCCCGTCAACCGGGCCGCCGCCGCCCGAGCCGGCGTCGCCCTGTCGCTCCCCCTCGCCGTCGGTCTCGCCTGCGGACAGCCCGCTTACGGCGCCCTCGCCTCCATGGGCGCCCTGTCCGGGGTCATCGGCGACACCGCCGACGCGTACCGCATGCGGATCTTCAACATCGCCGTCCCGCAGCTCTTCGGCGCGGTCGGCGTCACGATCGGCGCCGCGGTCTACGGGCACGGCTGGACCGCCGTCGCCACGGTGACCCTGGTCGCCCTCGTCTCCGGGATGATCTCGTCGATCGGCGCCGTCGCCTCCGTCACCGGACTGCTGCTGCTCCTCAACTGCGTGATCGGCGCCGGACTTCCGCTCCCCGGCGCCTGGTGGCTCGCCCCGCTGCTGATGGCCGGCGGCGGACTGCTCGTCCTCGCGCTGACCCTCCTCGCCTGGCCGCTGCGCTCGGGGGTGCCGGAACGCTCCTCCGTCGCGGGCACCTACCGCACGGTCGCGGCCCTCCTCGCCGCCGGCGGCACCGACGACTACGAGCGTCTGCGCCTCGCCGTCACCCGGTCCCTCAACGAGTCCTACGACCTCGTCCTCGCCCGGCGCGCCTTCCACCACGGACGCAGCCCCGACCTCGTCCGGCTGCTCGCCCAGCTGAACGCCCTCACCCCCGTCGTCGAGGCCGCCCCCGCCGCCCACCAGCGGGGCACGCCCCTGCCCGCCGCGATCCCCGCCGCCGTGCACCTGCTCGCCGACACCGTCGAGACCGGCGGCACCGACCCCCTCGAACTGCGGCTGCCCGAACCGGCCGACGAGACCGCGCGCGCCGTCGACCACGCCCTGCGGCACGCCGCCCGGGTCGTGACCGACCGGTCCCCCGACCCGCGCGTCCTCGACGACCGGCTCGGCCGGCCCGCCGGGCTGCGCGTCCGCGCCCTGCGCGCCGCCCGCAACGCGCTGCTGTCGGCGGCCTCCTGGCGCTACGGCACCCGGCTCGCCCTGTGCATCGGCCTCGGCCAGGTGCTCGTCTCGACCGTCGAGGTGCCGCGCTCGTACTGGGTCGCCCTGACCATCACCTTCGTCATGAAGCCCGACTACGGTTCCGTCTTCTCCCGGGCCCTGCTGCGCGCGCTCGGCACGGTCGCGGGACTCGTGATCGCGGCGGCCGTGTTCACGGTGGTGCCGCGCGGCTGGTGGGACGTGCCCGCGCTGATGGTGCTCGGCGCGCTCATCCCGGCCCTGACCCCGCGCGGCTACGGCTACCAGACCGCCGCCATCACCCCGGTGATCCTGCTGCTGTCCGACAACCTCAACCACCAGGGCACCGGGCTCATCGTCCCGCGGCTCGTCGACTCCCTGATCGGCTGCGCCATCGCGCTGGTGGCCGGGTACCTCCTCTGGCCGGAGAGCTGGCACGCCCGGGTCGGCGACCGGCTCGCACGGGCGGTGTCCGACACCGCCGGCTATGTCGAGCTGGCCTTCGGGGACGCCGCCGATCCCCCGGCCCGCGCCCGGAGCAGGCGCCGGCTGTACCGCGACCTGTCCTCCATCCGTACGGAGTTCCAGCGCGCGCTGACCGAGCCGCCGCCGAACGGGCGCCGGGCCGCGGCCTGGATGCCGCTCGTCGTGGCCGTCGAACGGATCGTGGACGCGACGACCGCCGCCCGGGTCAGGGTCAGGCAGGGCGCGGACGAGCCGTCCGCCGCCGAGATCGCCACCATCGCGCGCCAGCTGCGGGAGCTGTCCGAGGGGCTGCGCGAGACGGACGTGCTGTTCGCGGTCCGCACCGAGCTCACCGGGCCCGAGGGCAGCGTGCTCGAACCGGTGCGGCAGGAGGTCGCGGCGGCGAGGGCGATCGCGTCTCCGCATTGACAGGGAGGGTTTCGCCACCGACTATTCGGCCATCGTCCCGACTCCACGCGCGGAACGGACGGAATTCGAAATTCCGACAAATCACCATGGTAGGAAAGTGAACCCGTGGGCGCTGTAGGGGGGTTGACGCGACGGTTGTCCGGAGCGCCGCCCCTGCCGAAGATCACCATCTATGGCCGCTAACCTTACGTGTCCGTCCTGGCCAGGGATTGACGGGATCAACTCACGCGAAGGGTTGCGCACATGGGCATTCTCACTCTCCTGCGGAATGCGTTCGGCCGCTCACGCAAGGGTCGTGACGCTGACGCGGAGACCTCGCGAGAGGCCACGTCGACCGCGACGGTCCCGGCTCCCGCCGAGGAGCCGACGCTTTCCCCCGAGGCCGGGCAGGCCTCCACCACCATTCCGGCCCCCGCGTCCGAGCCCGAGCCCTCCGTGGCCGACGAGCTGGTGTCGGCGGCCTTCGACAACGTGACGGTCCCCAAGCAGACGACTCCGTCGGACCCCACCAGCGAAACCCCGCCCCAGCCCACCACCCCGACCCCCGAGCCGGAGCTGGCCGCCGAGGCCGAGCCGGCCGCCGAGGCCGAGCCGGTCGCCGAGGCCGTGGCCGAGGTTGAGCCGGTCACCGAGCCTGAGGCCGCCGCCGAGGCCGAGCCGGTCACCGAGCCGGAGCCGGAAGCCGAGGCCGCGGCCGACGCAGACCCGGTCGCCGAGCCGGAGCCGGAAGCGGCCGCTGAGCCGGAGGCCGAGCCCGCCGCCGAGGCCGAGCCAGAAGCGGCCGCCGAGCCGGAAGCCGAGCCGGAGGCCGAGGCCGCCGCCGAGCCGGTTGCCGAAGCCGAGGTCCAGGTCAAGGCGCCCGCCGAAGCCCCGGCCGAGGTCGAGCCGGAGGCCGAGCCGGTCGCCGAGGTCGAGGCCGAGGTTCAGTCCGTGGCCGAGCCCGAGTCCGTCGCCGAGGCGGAAACCGAACCGGAGCCCGAGGCCGCCCCCGAGGCGGAGCCGGTCGCCGAGGCCGCCCCCGTCACGGAACCCGAGGCCGAGCCCGAGGCTGTCGTGGAGGCCGCTCCGGCGGACGTGCCCGCAGGCGCCGACGGCGACGAGGCCCCGCAGGCGACCCCCGTCGATGAAGAAGCCGGCACGGGCGGTGCGGGTGGGAACGACCCCGCCGAAGGCGAAGCCGAGGCGGCAACCGAACCCGAGCCGGAGGCCGAAGCCGAGGCGGCGGCCCCCGAGGCCCGGGCGAGCCGGGTCAAGGCCGAGGCCCCGGCCCTGCTGACGGCGTACCAGGAAGCCGGTTCCGCGCTGGAGAAGCGGAACCTCACCGGCACCCACGCCAAGGTCTACCTGGTCCTGGACCGCTCGTCGTCCATGCGCGCCTACTACAAGGACGGCTCCGCCCAGGCCCTCGGCGAGCAGGCCCTCGCCCTCGCCGCCCACCTGGACCCGGAGGCGACCGTCCACGTCGTCTTCTTCTCCACGGAGCTGGACGGCACCGGCACGCTCACCCTCCCCGAGCACGAGAACAAGATCGACGACCTGCACGCCGGCCTCGGCCGCATGGGCCGTACGAGCTACCACGCGGCCGTCGAGGAGGTCGTCTCCCACCACCAGCGGTCGGCCGCCGGCACCCCCGCCCTGGTGATCTTCCAGACGGACGGCGCCCCGGACGCCAAGACCCCCGCCACCCAGTCCCTCACGGACGCGGCGAAGGACCACCCGGGCGTCTTCTTCTCGTTCGTCGCCTTCGGCGAGCACGACAACAAGGCCTTCGACTACCTGCGCAAGCTGAAGACCGGGAACACGGCCTTCTTCCACGCGGGCCCGGCCCCGCGCGAGCTGACGGACGTCGAGGTGTACGACGGCGTGCTGGAGAACTGGCGCCCGTAACCCCTCGTAGGCAGCACCCGGGCCGCCCCCTTCCCACGCCTTAGAACGGGAAGCGGGCGGCCCACCCGTTTCGGCTACGATTTCAAGGTTCACCGGCGACGAGACGCCCACCGGAAATCCGACGCGATCGTCGCCCCACGCAGCGACCTGGGAGCAGCCCGCGATGGCTCGACACCTCATCACCAGCGCCCTTCCGTACATCAACGGGATCAAGCACCTGGGCAACATGGTGGGGTCCATGCTCCCGGCGGACGTGTACTCCCGGTACCTCCGCCAGCGCGGCCACGACGTCCTGTACATCTGCGCGACGGACGAGCACGGCACCCCCGCCGAGCTGGCGGCCAAGGAGCGCGGCCTGCCGGTCGACGAGTTCTGCGCGCAGGCGCACGACGCGCAGAAGGCCGTGTACGACGGCTTCGAGCTGGCCTTCGACTACTTCGGCCGCAGCTCCAGCGCGGAGAACCGCGACATCACCCAGCACTTCGCGCGCCGCCTGAACGAGAACGGCTTCATCGAGGAGCGCGCGATCCGTCAGGTGTACTCGCCCGCCGACGGCCGCTTCCTCCCGGACCGCTACGTCGAGGGCACGTGCCCGCACTGCGGCTACGACAAGGCCCGCGGCGACCAGTGCGAGAACTGCACGCGCGTCCTCGACCCCACGGACCTGATCGACCCGCGTTCGGCGATCTCCGGCTCGACGGACCTGGAGGTCCGCGAGACGAAGCACCTGTTCCTGCTCCAGTCCAAGCTCCAGCACGAGGTCGAGGAGTGGGTGGCCCGGCACGAGTCCGAGTGGCCGCAGCTCGCCTCCTCCATCGCCCGCAAGTGGCTGACCGAGGGCCTGCACGACCGCGCGATCACCCGTGACCTCGACTGGGGCGTCCCCGTCCCGGCCGACACCTGGCCCGAGCTGGCGGCCGAGGGCAAGGTCTTCTACGTCTGGTTCGACGCTCCGATCGAGTACATCGGGGCGACCAAGGAGTGGTCCGACCAGGACACCGAGAACCGCGACTGGAAGTCCTGGTGGTACGACGCGGACTCCGGCGAGAACCCGGTCCGCTACACGCAGTTCATGGCCAAGGACAACGTCCCCTTCCACACCGTGATGTTCCCGGCCACCGAGCTGGGCGTGCGCGAGCCGTGGAAGAAGGTCGACTACGTCAAGGCCTTCAACTGGCTGACGTACTACGGCGGGAAGTTCTCCACGTCCCAGAAGCGCGGTGTCTTCACGGACCAGGCGCTGGCCATCCTGCCCGCCGACTACTGGCGCTACTTCCTCATCGCCAACGCCCCCGAGTCGGACGACTCCTCGTTCACCTGGGAGCACTTCACCACCACGGTGAACAAGGACCTGGCCGACACCCTCGGCAACTTCGTCAACCGCGTCCTGTCCTTCTCCAAGAAGCGCTTCGGCGAGGAGGTCCCCGCGGGTGCGGAGGCCGGCGAGGCCGAGGCGAGGCTGGGCGTCGAGATCGCGGGCCTGCTCGCGGAGTACGAGTCCCAGATGGAGGCCCTCCAGTTCCGCAAGGCGGCCGCCGCGCTGCGCGCCCTGTGGTCCGCGGGCAACTCCTACCTGGAGGAGAAGGCCCCCTGGCTGGAGATCAAGACCAGCCCCGAGGGCGCGGCCCTGACGCTCCGCACGGCGATGAACCTGATCCACCTCTACTCGGTGGTCTCGGAGCCCTTCATCCCGGCGTCCGCCCGCGCGATGCGCTCGGCCTTCGCCCTCGCGGACGACACGGCGGCCTGGGTGACCGCGGAGGAGGCCGGCGCGCTGGCCTTCCTCCCGGCCGGAACCCCCTTCACCGTTCCCCCGGTCCTCTTCGCCAAGATCACGGACGAGGACCTGGAGTCGTACAAGGAGCGCTTCGGCGGCGAGCAGGGCTGACCCGACCCCCGTGCGCACCGGCCCACCCACCCGTCAAGGGAAGGGAAAGGGCTGGTAAAGTCCGCTCACTTGGCGAGGGCGCGTGCCCTCGCGGGGAGGGATGACGCACGTGGGCAGACACGCCCCGAGACGGCGCGGCCTTGCCGCGGCCGTCTCCTCCTTCGCGGTCGCCGTGGCGGCCGCGACCCTTGCCGTTCTGCCGCAGAACGGCGCCTCGGCGGACCCGGCCCCACCGGCCGGGTCCACCTCCGAGATCACCCTGACCGATCCCGCCGGCACGCAGCCGCGCGCCGACCGCCCGCTGGTGGCCGGCGCGAGCGGCTTCCTGCACCGGCAGAGCGGGATCACCGGGCTGCTGTGGACGGACTACGCCGACGGCACCAGCACCGTCCTCAGGACCGCCGACGGCGTGTACGCGCCCACGGGTGTCTGCGCGAACCTCGGCTCGTCGACCTGCCCGACCGCCTGGTACGGCAGCGACGCCGACCTGGTCGCGCTGCCGTCGGCCGGCTCCGTCGCCCTGTGGGACCCGGCGACCCGGACGACCTCGTCGTTCACCTCCACGGAGGCGTACCGGGGGCTCGCCGGACGGACGGTCCTCACCGAGTACGCCGTGCACGACCTCGTCGACGGCACCTGGCGCTCCCGCGCCCTCACGCCCGACCGGATGCGGATCACCTCGGGTGCCGTCACGGCCGCCGACGCGCACGGCGTGCTGTTCAAGGTCGACGGTTACCTGTACTACCTCGACCTGGCGACGGCCACCGCCACCAAGGCCTTCTCCGGCATGAGCGCCCGGCCGTACACCGTCCTCGGTGACGACCGGATCGGCTGGTACGACCCGGCGAGCGGCGACCTGCACGTCAAACCCCGCACCGACCCCGCCGCCGACGAACAGGTCATCGACCTGCCCGGGCCCGGTGCCCAGCTCGACGGCGCACCCGTGCTCTCCGGCGACCGGCTGCTGCTCCCGCTGCACACCGGTACCGGCACCAGCGCGCTGCGGGCGGACTCGCTCCTGGACGGCTCCTCGCTCACCCTGGCGGCCAAGGCGGGGGCGTACGTCGTCGGCGCGTCCGGCGGCACCGCCCTCGTCACCGGCGGCACCGACGCGAGCGACTGGTGGGTACGGCGGTTCGCCGTGGCCGCGGACGGCACGCCCGGCCTGGAGCGGCTGGCCCAGGTCCCGGCGACGGAGAACGCCAAGACCGGTCTCGCGCTCAGCCGGGGCTCCCTGCGCGTGGCCGAGGACGACCCGAGCAGCACCATGGACACCACCTCGCGGCGCACGCTCGCCGTGGCCGGCGGGCAGCTCACCGCCTCCGCGCCGGAGGCCGGGGACAGGGTGCTCACCCGCTGCCCGTACCCGGGCACGGCCTGCTCGATGCTCTGGGGCAACCTCGGCGACGACCCGCGGGACGCCTTCCTCGGCACCACCGGCACCGGGCTGACCGGCAAGGACCGGCTGGTCGCCATGCTGGACGGCTCCTCGGACTGGACCCTGGAGTTCGGCACGACGGGCGGCCACATCGTCGACGTCTCGGACAACTACGCGGTCTACGACTCCGGGGGCACCGCCCCGGAGCAGTACGTCGGCGAGTTCGGCCAGGGTCAGAAGCTGAAGCGCTCCGTGCGCGCCGCCGCCCTCAACGGCTCCACCCTGTGGAGCGCCTCCACCACGGGCAGGCTCACCTCGTACAGCCTGACCGGGAACAGGACCCTCGCGACGGTGACGGTCCCGGGCATGGCCTGCGTGCCGGGCGAGCTCCAGGCGGCGGGCC
Organism: Streptomyces sp. NPDC127038; assembly: GCF_042725875.1. Lineage (NCBI taxonomy): Bacteria > Bacillati > Actinomycetota > Actinomycetes > Kitasatosporales > Streptomycetaceae > Streptomyces > Streptomyces sp. NPDC127038. The sequence goes on from NZ_JBHXDQ010000035.1 coordinate 66,779, forward strand.
GCTGGGTGTACTGGACCTGCGGCGACGGCTCGGCCGGCGTGTACGACACCAAGGCGGCCACCTCGCGTGCGGTGACCGGCGGCGACGTGCTGCTCGGCGACGGCTTCACCGTCCGCCACGACCGCGCGGCGGGCACCCTGGTGCTGACGGACGCGGCGACCGGCACCGACCGCGTCCTCGCGACCGACCTCGCCGACACCGGCCTCGCCGTGGACCGCCGCTTCAAGTGGACCGTGGACGAGTACACGGGCCTGGTGGCCTGGACCGATCTGTACGAGCGGACGCACATCGCCAGGACCGGCGTCACGCCGTCGGCCGTGACGCTCTTCGGGAGCGAGACTCCGTCCTACGTCGGCGGGGGCATGCCCTTCCAGGGCTCCTGGCTGCTCTCCCGCCCCGTCACCTCCTGGTCGGTCACCTTCGCCTCCGTCCAGAGCGGCGCGAAGGGCAAGGCCACCCGCACGGTCACCGGGGGCGCTTCCACCGTCTCGGTGGGGACGGACTGGTACGGCACGACGGCCGACAACGCCCGCTTCCCCAACGGGTGGTTCACCTGGGTGCTCAAGGCCACCGGCACCGGCACCTCCTCGGCGGTCACCGTGGCGAGCGGGGAGGGCTTCCTCCAGGGCGGCTCGCCCGTACGGCACGACTTCTCCAGCCCGGACGGGCCCGACGGCCGCGGCGATCTCCTCACCCTGAACTCGTCCGGCGGCCTGACCTTCCAGTCGGGCACCGGCACCGGGAAGTTCGGCGAGAAGATCAGCGGCTCCGGCTGGGCCACCGGCATCAAGGCCGTGCCGTTCGGGGACCTGAGCGGCGACCGCTGCAACGACGTCCTCGTCCGGCTGAGCAGCGGGGCCCTGCGTCTCTACAAGCCGCGCTGCGGGGCGGCCCTCACCCCGAAGACGTCGTACACCACGCTCGCGAGCAGCGGCTGGACCCCGTACGACGTCCTGACCTCGCCCGGCGACGTGAGCGGCGACGGCCGGCCCGACCTGATCGCGCGCGTCGCGTCCACCGGGACCGTCTACCTCTTCAAGGGGACGAGCACGGGCACGCTGTCGGCCCGCGTGAAGCTCTACGACGCCTGGAAGGGCTACAAGAAGATCGTCGGGGCCGGTGACCTCAACGGCGACGGCATCGGCGACCTGCTCGTCCAGGACACGTCCAACACCCTCTACCGCTACGACGGCAAGGGGAACGGAACCTTCGCCGCCCGGGTGAAGGTGTTCGGCGACTGGGGCGGCGCCTACAACGCCGTCGTCGGCGTCGGTGACATCACCGACGACGGCAGAGCCGACCTGGTCTCCCGGGACACCGCAGGCAACCTGTACCGCAACAACGGCGACGGCCGCGGTTCGTTCGGCTCCCGCACGAAGATCGCCGGCGGCTGGGGCGGATACCGGTCGCTCTCCTGAGGCCTCCCGGCCGGAAAAGGGGGCACGGACGACCCGTCCGTGCCCCCTTTCCGTCGCCCGGGACCGGGTGAGAGGGGGGTGAAGACCCGGCAAAGAGCCGGGAAAGCGGCTCTCTGCCCGATGCCGCCGATCCGTAATGGACCCCGGCTCCACGAACCCCCCGGTCACCCGTATGGTTTCCGCCATGGTGGCAGTCCCCGAGGTCATTCCGATCGCCTACGAACCGAAGCACCGCACCGAGACCATCGGCCGGTACGCGGACGGTCAGTTCCTGGCGTCGATCACGTACGCCTTCCCCGACGGGTTCCGTCCCGACGACGGCTGGGAAGAGCACAAACGTCTGTACACAGTGCTCCACACCTTCGACGCCGAGGGCCGTTACCAGGACTCGGAGATCTGGTGCGCCGGCACCTGGGCCGACCAGCAGCGAACCCCGGCCGGCGAGTTCTCGGTGCTCTCCCGCGCCCGCGTCCACCTCGCGAAGCTGCTCCGCAGTCTGCCCCGGCGCTCGTACACCGACATCGCCATACGGCCGTTCCAGATCACCGTCGACGGCGTCCGGTTCGGTCTGCTGACGGGCGTGGACGAGGGCGAGGGCTGGGCCGAGCTGTACCCGGACGGACTCGGTTTCTCCGAACCGTGGGACGGCACGTACGACACCTGATTCAGAACGACGTGGCCGACGGGCTCGGACCGGCGGAGGCGCTGCCGTCGGTCTCGTCCGGGACGACGCCCAGCGTCAGCCGGGCGTGGACGCCCCGGGCGATGTGCCGCTTGTCGTACGCCAGGTACAAGAGCCCTCCCTCGTGCCCGTTGCCGGGGTAGATCGTGTCCTCGTCCAGCGTCGTCCGGGTGACCGTGCTCGTGGAGTAGGGCGCGACCTCCGCCGATGCCAGGACCGCCTTCTCGGAGAAGAAGAGCTGGCCCGTGTGGCAGGTGTGGCCGCCCTCGTAGCCCGCTTCGGTCCAGGTGCCGTCCACGTGCACCTTCACATGGATGTGGACACAGCGGCCCTGGTACCAGCCGGGGAAGACCGTTCTGAAGGTGACGCGGCCGTGCCGGTCGGTTCTCCAGGTGCCGCGCAGATACCGCTTGTCGTCGGTGGGCTCGGCGTGCCCGCCGCCACCGCCGGGAGGGGGACCGGACGGGGGTTCACCGGTGGGGGTGCCGGTCGGTGTGCCGGTCGGTGTGCCGGTCGGTGTGCCGGTCGGGACGTCGGTGGGGCCGCCCGACGGGCCGCCGCCCCCGCCACCGCCGCTGCCCATCGCCTCGTAGCCGGAGTACACACCGAGCGCCGAGCAGTGCCAGATGTCGACCGCCGCGTTCCTGACCGGTTCGCAGGTCTCGGCGTCGATCACCCTGAGTCCGAGGCTCAGGGGGATGCCCGCCTGGTCCTCGGTGATGTTCCGGCGGATCTTGTCCGCGTCGATGTAGTAGGGGCCCTCAACAGCTTCCGAGGTCAGCGGGTAACAGGTCTCCGCACCGGGCGCGGCCGTCGCCTCGTCCCGCGTGCCCGCGAACGCGTTCGCCGCGGCCGCGCCGCCCGCGCCCACGGCCGCCACGGCCATCCCTCCCGCGACGACGACCCTGCGCCGGGTCATGTTCCCTTCGTACGTCGGTTCCTGGTTGTCAGTCATGCGCGGGACCGTAGGGAGCCGACCTGTCAGTCACATGGGTGCGGGCTGTGTTTTCACCCGCCGCACGAGAATGGCCCGGAACCATCGCTGGTTCCGGGCCACTTCCGTGTAATCCGTCCGCCTGGGTCCTGCGGCCCGCCTACTTCGGCTGGGGCTTGCGGACCGAGAGGTGCAGCTCGCGCAGCCGGCTCTCGTCCAGCTCCGTGGGCGCGCCCATCATCAGGTCCTGCGCGTTGCCGTTGAGCGGGAACGCGATCGTCTCGCGGATGTTCGGCTCGTCCGCGAGCAGCATGACGATGCGGTCGACGCCCGGGGCGATCCCGCCGTGCGGCGGGGCGCCGAAGCGGAAGGCGCGCAGCATGCCCGCGAACTGCTCCTCGACCGTCTCACGGTCGTAGCCCGCGATCTCGAACGCCTTGAGCATGATCTCGGGCTCGTGGTTGCGGATCGCGCCGGAGGACAGCTCGACACCGTTGCAGACGATGTCGTACTGCCAGCCGAGGATGTCCAGCGGGTCCTGGGTCTCCAGGGCCTCCAGACCGCCCTGCGGCATCGAGAACGGGTTGTGCGAGAAGTCGATCTTCCCGGTGTCCTCGTCCTTCTCGTACATCGGGAAGTCGACGATCCAGCAGAAGCGGAAGACGTTCTCCTCGAAGTTGCCCGAGCGCTTGGCGGCCTCGACCCGCACCGCGCCCATGATCTTCGAGACCTCGTCGAACTCGCCCGCGCCGAAGAACACCGCGTGACCGGCGGCCAGGGAGAGGCGCTTGGTCAGCTCGGCGACGTTGTCCTCGGTGAGGAACTTGGCGATCGGGCCGGTCAGCGCACCGTCCTCGCCCACGCGCACCCAGGCCAGGCCCTTCGCACCGTGCTCGACCGCGTAGTCGCCGAGGCCGTCGAAGAACTTCCGCGTCTGGCCGGACACGTCCGGCACCGGCAGCGCGCGCACGTGCTTGCCCGCGAAGGCCTTGAACTCCGAGCCCTCGAAGATGTCGGTGATGTCGACGAGCTCCAGCTGGGCCCGCAGGTCCGGCTTGTCGGAGCCGTACTTCAGCATCGACTCGCGGAACGGGATGCGCGGGAACGGCGAGGTGACGTGACGGTCACCGCCGAACTCCTCGAACAGCTCCGTCATGAGCTTCTCGATCGGCTGGAAGACGTCCTCCTGCTCGACGAAGGACATCTCCACGTCGAGCTGGTAGAACTCGCCCGGCGAACGGTCCGCGCGGGCGTCCTCGTCGCGGAAGCAGGGCGCGATCTGGAAGTAGCGGTCGAAGCCGGAGATCATCAGCAGCTGCTTGAACTGCTGCGGAGCCTGCGGCAGCGCGTAGAACTTGCCGGGGTTCAGCCGGGAGGGGACCACGAAGTCGCGCGCGCCCTCGGGGGAGGTGGCGCTGAGGATCGGGGTGGCCATCTCGTTGAAGCCCAGCGCCGTCATCTTGTGGCGGATCGCGGAGATCACGGCCGTACGCAGCAGGATGTTGCGGTGCATGCGCTCACGGCGCAGGTCGAGGAAGCGGTACTCCAGGCGGCGCTCCTCGTTGACACCGTCCTCGGCGTTGATCGTGAAGGGCAGCGGCTGGGCGGCGCCGAGCAGCTCGACCTCGCTCACCTCGACCTCGACCTCACCGGTGGGCAGGTCCGCGTTCACGTTCTCCGTGCCGCGCGAGACGACCTTGCCGTCGACGCGGACGGTCGACTCCTTCGTGACCTTGTCCAGGGTCTCGTAGGCGGGGGTGCCGGGGCGGGCGACGAGCTGCGTGATGCCGTAGTGGTCGCGCAGATCGATGAAGAGGATGCCGCCCAGGTCTCGGCGATTGTGCAGCCAGCCGCTCAGCCGGACGTCGCTGCCGACGTCAGAGGCGCGGAGCTCGCCGCAGGTGTGGGACCTGTACCGATGCATCGAGGTTCATCCAGTCTTCGCGGATAGGGGGCCTGTTTCACGTGAAACACCCCCAGGGTACCGGGCAGCCCAGGCCACCTCCCCCTCATTAGGCGCTCCGCGCGGTGGCGGGCATCGGTGGCAGTCACCGATCACCTGTTCCTACAGTGGGCGCATGCGCACTGGTGAGCCCCTGCCCGCCGTGGGGGACGTCCTGTCCACTGTCGCCACCGGCGTGTGGCGCTGGGACAACGCCTCGGGACAGGTCACCTTCGACGCGGAGGCCGCACGGCTGATCGGCATGCCCGCGGAGCTGACGACCCTCACCGAGGCGGGCGCGCGCTCCCGTGTCCACCCCGTCGACTGGAACGAGATGGACGGGGTGGTGCAGCTCGCGGTCGCCGAGGGCACGCTCGCCGAGGCCCGGATGCGGATCATGGACGAGCACGGCCGGGTGCTGCGCACGGTCCGCAGCCGCTCCAAGCCGCTCGTCGACCCCGAGACCGGGGAGTACGAGCTGATCGGCACCCTTCAGGAGGTCACCGAGCAGCCCCCGGACGCCGCCGCGCGCACCCCTGTCACCGGGGACTGGCGCCGCTCGCGGGAGGCGTTCCTGCTGGACGCGGGACGGGCGCTGGCCGAGGCGCGGTCCACGGCCGAGGTGCTGCGGGTCGCGGCGGGACTGTCGATGCCCGGCTTCTCGCCCGACGGGCTGGCCGTCTTCGGCGCGGAGGGCGACCGGCTGACGATCATCGGCCACCACGGACACCAGCCGGGCGACGAGGACCCCTTCTCGCACATGTCGCTGGCCACGGACTATCCGGCTGCGGAGGTCGTGCGCACGGGCCGGGCGGTCTATCTCTCCTCCCCCGACGACTACAGGAACCGCTATCCGGCGTCCTGGCCGCTCGCCCGGCACTTCGGACGGCAGTCCTGGGCCTTCCTGCCGCTCACGGTCGCCGGCAGCACCATGGGCACCTGGATGGCGGCCTTCACCTATCCCGTCACCTTCACGCCCGACGAGCGCTCGGTCCTCACCACCGTGGCCCGCATGCTCGCCCAGGCCCTCTCCCGCGCCGGGGCCGCCGAGACAGCGCGGGAGCTGACGGACGGCCTCCAGCGCTCGATGATGCCGACGCTCGGCCCGCGGATGCCGGGCATGAGCGTCGCCGCGCGCTACGTCCCGACCGGCGGCGGCCTCCAGGTCGGCGGCGACTGGTACGACGTGATCCCGCTGCCGGCCGGACGGTACGCCCTGGTCCTCGGTGACGTGCAGGGCCACGACGTCCGGGCGGCGGGTCTGATGGGCCAGCTCAGGATCGCCCTGCGCGCCTACGCCGCCGAGGGCCACCGCCCCGACGCGGTGCTGTCACGGGCGGGGCGTTTCCTCTACGGGGTCACCGAGTCGGTGACGTACGGGTCGAGCGGCGGCGCCGACGCGAACGAGGAGCCTGCGGACCCCGCCGACGTGCGCTTCGCGACCTGTCTGTACGTCGAGGTCGACCCGGAGACGGGGACGCTGGACATCGCCCGGGCGGGCCATCCCGACCCCGCGATCCGGATGATGGACGGGACCGTGCTGATGCGGCCCACGGCGGGCGGGCTGCCGCTCGGCATCGACCCGGACGCCGACTACCCCACGACCCGGCTCGTCCTGGAGCCCGGCGAGACCATGCTGATCTGCACCGACGGGCTCATCGAGACCGGCGGGCACGACCTCGACACCGGCTGGCGCCGTATCCGCCGGATCCTCGAATCCCACGACGGCGACATGGAGACGCTCGCCGACGCCCTCGTCCAGGCCGTACACGGACCCTCCTCGCATCACACGACCGGCCCCCTGGCCGACCGGCGCGAGGACGACATAGCGGTGCTGCTGCTGTCCCGGCTGCCCCTGGAGAGCGCGGGCGGCGCCACCGCCCCGGCCGTGGGGCCGCCCGTCCGCCGCACGATGCTGACCGTGGCGCAGGACGAGTCGGAGCGGATCGGGGACGCCCGTCAGCAGCTGCGGGAGCTCCTGCACGACTGGGCCTCGGCCGACCAGATCGACTCCGCGGTCCTGCTCGTCTCCGAGATGATCACCAACGTCCTCGTTCACACCGACGCCAACGCGCTGCTCGTCGCCGAGGTGGCGGGCGAGCCGGGCGAGCGGCGGATGCGGGTCGAGGTCACCGACGCCAGCGACGACCTGCCGCACCGGCGCCACCCGGGGGAGCTGGCGTCGTCCGGGCGCGGACTCCTGCTCGTCGAGATGCTCGCGGACGCCTGGGGGGTGGACCCGCGGGGCCAGGGCAAGAGCATCTGGTTCGAGTTCTCCGAGTCGCCGGACAAGGAGGCGGACGAGACCACGGACGACTCCGCGCTGCTAGACGCGTGGGAGGCGTACACGGGGACACCGAACCCGGACCCGGACGAACCGAGGACGGGCCCCGGCGGAGCCGGCCTGGACTCCGGCGGACCCGGCCCGGACCCCGGCGGACCCGGCCTGGACTCCGGGCGACCCGGTCCGGACTCCGGGCGACCCGCCCCGGACCCCGGCGGACCCGCCCCGGACCCCGGCGGACCCGCCCCGGACCCCGGCGGACCCGCCCCGGACCCCGGGGGCTACGCCTCCGGGGACGGCTCCGGCGGCCCCTCCGGGGCGTAGCGCACCCGCAGCTCGTGCACGATGCCGAAGGCCGCCGCCGTCAGCGGGACGGCGAGCAGCATGCCGAGGACGCCCGCCACGGAGGCTCCCGCCGTGATGGCGAGCAGCACCACCGCCGGGTGCATCTGCACCTGCCGGCTCTGGATCATCGGCTGGAGGCCGTACCCCTCCAGCATCTGGATGGCGAGCACGAGCCCGAGCGTCCACAGGGCGATGACGAAACCCCGGTCCGCGAGGGCGACCAGGACGGCCACCGTGCCGGAGATGAACGCGCCGAGATACGGGATGTACGCCCCCACGAAGACCAGCGCGCCGAGCCCGACCGCGCCCGGGACGCGCAGGACCAGCAGTCCGACGGTGATGCAGACGGCGTCGATGAGCGCGATGATCGTCGTCCCGCGCATGAACCCCTCGACGGCCCCGTAGGCGCGCCGGGCCATGGCCTCGACGACGTCGGCGGTGCCCCGGGGCGCGAGCGAGCGCAGTGATCCCGCCACCCGGTGGGAGTCGCGCAGGAAGAAGAACACGAGCAGCAGGGCGAGGAAGCCCATGGCGAGGGTCTCGGCCACGACGCTGACACCGCTGACGACGTTGGACGCGGCCGTGCCGCCGAACTTGGCCAGCAGGTCCTTGGAGTTGGCGGCGAGGTCGTCGAGGGAGGTGCCCGCCGCGCCGAAGTGCTCGGCGACGGAACGCGAGGCCTGCCGCAGCGAGGACACGATCTGGGCGCCGGTGTGGATGAGCGCGGCGACGACGACGTAGACGGCACCGCCGACCACGACGGCCACCGCGACGCAGGTCAGGGCGGCGGCCAGCGAGCGGTTGAGCCGTGCCCTGACCATCCGCCGGTACAGCGGCCCGAGCAGCGCCGTCCCGAGCAGGGCGAGCAGCACCGGCACCACCGCCGTACGGAACTCCGCGCACAGCTGGATCCCCACCCATCCGACCCCGGCGGCGAGGAGGATCACGACACACCAGGCCGCCAGCCGCCGGGCACCCTCGGGGAGTAGCTGCACCCTGCCAGCTGACCATGCGTCAGCCCGGGCTGCTCCCGGGGAAGCCCGAACGGGGGAAGCCCCGTCCGCTCGGCGGACGGGGCTTCACTTCGGCGCGACGGCGGGACCGCCCTGGGCGCGACGGAGGGTTCGCCTCCGGAGCACGGCGGCGGGTCCTAGGACCGCGGTCCGCCCTCGGACATCCCGTGCACCGCCGGGATCGTGCCCAGGCGGCCCTTCTGGAAGTCCTCGAAGGCCTGCTGGAGCTCGTCGCGGGTGTTCATCACGAACGGGCCGTAGTGGGCCATGGGCTCGCGGATCGGCTGCCCGCCGAGCAGCACGACCTCCAGGTCGGGCGTGTTGGAGTCCTGCTTCTCGTCCGCCCGGACGGTCAGCGAGGAACCCGCGCCGAAGACGGCGGTCTGGCCGGTGTGGACCGGCCGGCGGTCCGCGCCCACGCTGCCGCGTCCGGCGAGCACGTAGGCGAGGCCGTTGAAGTCCTCGCGCCACGGCAGGGTGATCTCGGCGCCCGGCCGGATCGTGGCGTGGACCATGCTGATCGGGGTGTGCGTGATGCCCGGTCCCTGGTGGCCGTCGAGCTCACCGGCGATGACGCGCAGCAGCGCGCCGCCGTCCGGGGTGCTGAGCAGCTGCACGGTGCCGCCCCGGATGTCCTGGTACCTGGGGGCCATCATCTTGTCCTTGGCCGGCAGGTTCACCCACAGCTGGAGCCCGTGGAAGAGGCCGCCCGACACCACCAGGTGCTCCGGCGGCGCCTCGATGTGGAGCAGGCCGGAGCCGGCCGTCATCCACTGGGTGTCGCCGTCGGTGATCGTGCCGCCGCCACCGTTGGAGTCCTGGTGGTCGAAGATCCCGTCGATGATGTAGGTCACGGTCTCGAAGCCGCGGTGCGGGTGCCAGGGGGTGCCCTTGGGCTCGCCCGGCGCGTACTCCACCTCACCCATCTGGTCCATCATGATGAACGGGTCGAGATGCCGGTAGTTGATCCCGGCGAACGCGCGGCGGACCGGGAAACCCTCGCCCTCGAAGCCGCTGGGCGCGGTCGTCACGGTCAGCACGGGACGCTCCACCGCGTCGGCGGGCGCGGCCACACGGGGCAGGGCCAGCGGGTTCTCGACAGTCACTGCGGGCATGTCGGTACCTCCTTGTGCTTCGAGTTTAGTTGAGAGTTGAACTTTCTGTCACTCGTAACGACGGACGCCCGGAGGGCATTCCCTCCGGGCGTCACGGGTTCGAGAGGCGTCCGGCCGGGCGGACACCGGGGCGCCGGCGGCACCCACGGCGGACCACCGGCCGCGCACGCACGGTCAGCCGTACATACGGCGCATGGCGAAGTCGACCATCTGCTCCACGGCCTTCGCGTCGAAGACCATCCGGTGCTTGCCCTCCATGTCGATGACGAAGCCGTAGCCGGTGGGCAGCAGGTCGATCACCTCGGCCCCGGTGATCACGAAGTACTTGGACTCCTTGCCCGCGTACCTGCGCAGTTCCTTGAGCGAGGTGAACATGGGGATGACGGGCTGCTGGGTGTTGTGCAGCGCCAGGAATCCCGGGTTGTCACCGCGCGGGCAGTAGACCTTGGAGGTGGCGAAGACCTGCTGGAAGTCCTCGGCCGCCATGGCGCCCGTGGTGAAGGCGCGGACCGCGTCCGGCAGGGACGGCGGGGACGGCTCCGGGTACAGGGGCTGCTGCTGGCCGTACCCGCCGGCCATCTGCCCGTCCGGCATCTGGCCGGGCATCTGCTGCTGCGGCGGGACGTACCCCTGCTGGGCGCCTGCGTTCTGCTCGTAGCCGTACATGCGTCAAAGAGTAGTGGGCCACATATGGCCGACTCGGGGTTGCTTCTTATTACTGGCGGGTAGCATTATCGAAGCTACTTGTTGGTACGTGAACCAGATGCGAGGAGTCAGTGCCTCGCCGATCCCTTACGGAGCCGTCGCCATGGGGCACTACAAGTCGAATCTCCGCGACATCGAGTTCAACCTCTTCGAGGTGCTCGGGCGCGACAAGCTGTACGGCACCGGCCCGTTCGCGGAGATGGACACGGACACCGCCAAGAGCATCCTCGAGGAGCTGACCCGCCTCTCGGAGAACGAGCTGGCCGAGTCCTTCGCGGACGCCGACCGCAACCCCCCGGTCTTCGACCCGGAGACCAACACCGCGCCGGTCCCGGCTTCCTTCAAGAAGTCGTACAAGGCGTTCATGGACTCCGAGTACTGGCGTCTCGGCGTGCCCGAGGAGATCGGCGGCTCCACCGCGCCCCGCTCCCTGATCTGGGCGTACGCGGAACTGATCCTCGGCGCGAACCCGGCCGTGTGGATGTACTCCTCGGGCCCCGCGTTCGCGGGCATCCTCTACGAGGAGGGCAACGACGTCCAGAAGCACATCGCCACGATGGCCGTCGAGAAGCGCTGGGGCTCCACCATGGTCCTCACCGAGCCGGACGCCGGCTCCGACGTGGGCGCCGGCCGCACCAAGGCGATCCAGCAGGACGACGGCTCCTGGCACATCGAGGGCGTGAAGCGCTTCATCACCTCCGGTGAGCACGACATGGAGGAGAACATCCTCCACTACGTCCTCGCCCGCCCCGAGGGCCACGGCCCCGGCACCAAGGGCCTGTCCCTCTTCCTCGTCCCGAAGTACGAGTTCGACTTCGAGACCGGCGAGCTGGGCGAGCGCAACGGCGTGTACGCGACGAACGTCGAGCACAAGATGGGCCTCAAGGCCTCCAACACCTGCGAGATGACCTTCGGCGACCGCCACCCCGCCAAGGGCTGGCTGATCGGCGACAAGCACGACGGCATCCGCCAGATGTTCCGCATCATCGAGTTCGCCCGCATGATGGTCGGCACGAAGGCCATCTCCACGCTGTCCACCGGCTACCTGAACGCCCTGGAGTACGCCAAGGAGCGCGTCCAGGGCACCGACCTGGCCGACTTCATGGACAAGGCCGCGCCCAAGGTCACCATCACGCACCACCCGGACGTGCGCCGCTCGCTCATGACGCAGAAGGCGTACGCCGAGGGCATGCGCGCCCTGGTCCTGCACACCGCCGCGATCCAGGACGACATCCAGGTCCTGGAGGCCGCCGGCGAGGACACCGCCGCCGCCGAGGCCCTGAACGACCTCCTCCTGCCGATCGTCAAGGGCTACGGCTCCGAGAAGGGCTACGAGCTGCTCGCCCAGTCGCTCCAGATCTTCGGCGGCTCGGGCTTCCTCCAGGAGTACCCGATCGAGCAGTACATCCGCGACGCCAAGATCGACACGCTGTACGAGGGCACCACCGCGATCCAGGGCCAGGACTACTTCTTCCGGAAGATCGTCCGCAACCAGGGCGCCGCGCTGAACTCCCTCGCCGAGGACATCAAGAAGTTCCTGGCGCTCGGCACCGGCGGCGAGGAGCTGTCCGCCGCCCGCGAGCAGCTCGCCAAGGCCGCCGTCGAGCTGGAGGCCATCGTCGGCCTGATGCTGACCGACCTCGCCGCGACCGAGCAGGACGTCAAGAACATCTACAAGGTGGGGCTCAACACCACCCGCCTCCTGATGGCCTCCGGTGACGTGGTCGTCGGCTACCTGCTGCTGCGCGGTGCCGCCGTCGCCGCGGAGAAGCTCGCGACCGCCTCCGCCCGGGACAAGGCGTTCTACACCGGCAAGATCGCGGCCGCGAAGTTCTTCGCCGCCAACGTCCTCCCCGGCGTCACCGGCGCGCGCAAGCTCGCCGAGGGCGTCGACCTGGACCTGATGGAACTGGACGAGGCCGCCTTCTAGCCCCGCCTCCACGGCCCGGCGGACGCCCTCCCGCACCTGTTCGTGCGCTCAGGTGTCCCAAGGTGTCCACCCTTCACATCCCCCTTACGAGGGCCCGTTCCCAACCCCGGGAGCGGGCCCTCGTGCGTCGTTAAGGTGAACCCATGAGTGCACCCACCCGCTTCGACCGCGGCCACACCGACGACCTCATGTCCTTCCTCGCGGTGAGCCCGACGCCGTACCACGCCGTGGCGACCGCCGCCGAGCGGCTGGAGAAGGCCGGATTCCGTCAGGTCGCCGAGACCGACGCGTGGGAAGGGACCAGCGGCGGGAAGTACGTCCTGCGCGGCGGGGCGATCATCGCCTGGTACGTGCCGAAGGGTGCCGAGGCGCACACGCCGTTCCGGATCATCGGCGCGCACACCGACTCCCCGAACCTGCGGGTCAAGCCGCTCCCCGACACCGGGGCGCACGGCTGGCGGCAGATCGCCGTGGAGATCTACGGCGGACCGCTGCTGAACTCCTGGCTCGACCGGGACCTCGGCCTGGCCGGACGCCTGTCGCTCCGGGACGGCTCGACCCGGCTGGTCAACATCGACCGCCCCCTGCTGCGCGTGCCGCAACTGGCCATCCACCTGGACCGTTCCGTCACCAGCGACGGGCTCAAGCTCGACAAGCAGCGCCACCTCCAGCCCGTCTGGGGACTCGGCGACGCCCGCGAGGGCGATCTGATCTCCTTCCTGGAGGAGGAGTCGGGGCTGCCCGCGGGCGAGGTCACCGGCTGGGACCTGATGACCCACTCCGTCGAACGGCCCGCCTACCTGGGCCGCGACAACGAACTGCTCGCCGGGCCGCGCATGGACAACCTGCTCTCCGTGCACGCGGCCACGGCAGCGCTGGCCGCGGTCGCCGCCGCCGACTCCGGGCTGTCGTACATCCCGGTCCTCGCCGCCTTCGACCACGAGGAGAACGGCTCCCAGAGCGACACCGGCGCCGACGGACCCCTGCTCGGCAGCGTGCTGGAACGTTCTGTCTTCGCCCGCGGCGGCTCGTACGAGGACCGGGCTCGCGCCTTCGCCGGCACCGTCTGTCTCTCCTGCGACACCGGCCACGCCGTGCACCCCAACTACGCCGAGCGGCACGACCCGACGCACCACCCCCGCGCCAACGGCGGCCCCATCCTCAAGGTGAACGTCAACAACCGCTACGCCACCGACGGTTCGGGCCGCTCCGTGTTCGCCGCCGCCTGCGAGAAGGCCGGCGTGCCCTTCCAGTCCTTCGTCTCCAACAACGCCATGCCCTGCGGCACCACCATCGGCCCTATCACGGCGGCCCGGCACGGCATCAGAACGGTCGACATCGGCGTGGCCATCCTCTCCATGCACAGCGCCCGCGAACTCTGCGGCGCAGACGACCCACACCTCCTGACGAACGCTCTGGTGGCGTTCCTGGAGGCGTAGTCCCGGTCCGCGAGGACCAGGCCGACATGAGCCGACGCGCGCCGCCCCGAGAGGCGGCGCGCGACGCGAAGCGCCGCCTCCGCATGGCCCGCGAGGTCCCGGGTACCCGGAACGGGTCCGGAACGACTCGGAGTTGCCATCACAAGGAGACGACACCCATGGGCCTGGGCGGATGCATCATTCTCATCGCCGCGGGGGCGATCCTCACGTTCGCGACCGACTGGCACATGCAGGGGGTCGACCTCCACCTGGTCGGCGTGATCCTCATGATCGTCGGACTGATCGGCGTCACCACCTTCAGCAGCATCGCCCGGCGCCGGCGCGTGGTCGTGCCGCCCGCGGCGACGGTCGTCGAGGACGACCGGCACCGCCGCGACGGCTACTCCGACGGCTACGGCGTCTGAGACCGCTCAGCCGTCCATGCCCGCGAGGACCAGGGGCAGCCGGTCCGCACCGCTCCCGGTGAGGCGGACCGGCACCCCCCAGTCCTGCTGGTGCACATGACAGGCCGGGTAAGCGTTGTCGGGGTCGTCGTCGCAGGACGCCGCCATCGCCGACACGTGTAGCACGCCTTCCGGGACGGCCGGGTTCAGCTCGACGGTCCGGGAGAGATCGGTGCCCGCGCCCTCGCCCGCGAGCAGCAGCTCGGGCGGAGTGGCGGACACGAGGAGCCGGGTGGACGGCCCGTAGCGGGTGTCCAGCTTCTGCCCGGCCGGCGCCTCGAAGATCACGTCCAGCCGGACGGGCCCGGGGGTGACGTCGGTGGCCGCGCGCTGCGTGCGGTGGGCGACCGACTCGACCCGGACGGCCTCCTCCGGCAGCCGAAGCCGGGTCAGCCGGTGCCGGGCGGACTCCACCACCACGATGTCGTCGCCGACGAGCACGGCGTCGCTCGGCTCCCGCAGATCCGTGGCCAGCGTGGTCACCTCGCCCGTCGCCGGGTCGTAGCGGCGCAGCGCGTGGTTGTACGTGTCGCAGACCGCGACCGACCCGTCGGGCAGCGCGGTGACGCCCAACGGGTGCTGGAGCAGGGCCTGTCCGGCTGCTCCGTCGCGGTGCCCGAAGTCGAAGAGACCGGTGCCGACCGCGGTGTGCACGGTGCCGTCCGGGTCGACCCAGCGCAGCGCCGAGGTCTCGGAGTCCGCCAGCCACAGCCGGTCCGCGGTCGCGGCGAGTCCCGACGGCTGCGCGAACCAGGCCTCGGGCCCCGGCCCGTCGACCAGACCCTCGTTCGTGGTGCCCGCGGTGACCTCGACGGTCTCCGTCGCCGGGTCGTACGCCCACAGCTGGTGCACCCCGGCCATGGCGATCCAGACCTTCCCGCCGAACAGGGCCACGTCCCACGGCGAGGACAGATCGATCTCCCGCGCCGGACCCGACGTGGGTGAACCCTGCCACCACTGGCGGCCGGTGCCCGCGAGGGTGGAGACCGCGCCGGTCGCGAGATCGACCCGGCGCAGCGCGTGGTTCACGGTGTCGGCGACGACGACCGCGCCCTCGTCCAGCAGGGCGAGTCCCTGCGGCTCGCTGAACCCGGCCTTCTCGGCGGCGCCGTCCGCGAAGCCCCGCACGCCCGAGCCGATGCGCCGGACGACCGTCTCGCCGTCCTCCTCCAGCTCCACCAGCTGATGCCGGGTCGTGTCGCTGACCAGCAGATTCCCGTTCGGCAGAGCGAGCGCCTTGCCGGGGAAGCGCAGGACGGTCGGCTCGGGTTCGGGCGCCACGTACGGTCCGTCGCCACGGCGCAGGGTGCCCTTCGCCGTGTGCTCGGCCTCCAGCTCCTCGACCAGCCGCTCGATGGCGTGGGCATGCCCCTCACCGGCGTGCTGGGCGACGACGTACCCCTCGGGGTCGATCACCACGAGCGTCGGCCAGGCCCGTACGGCGTACTGCTTCCAGGTCGCGAGCTCCGGGTCGTCGAGCACCGGGTGCTCCACCCCGTAACGCTCCACCGCGTCGACGACCGCCTGGTGCTCCGCCTCGTGCACGAACTTCGGCGAGTGCACCCCGACGATGACGACGGTGTCCCGGTGCTTCTCCTCCAGCTCCCTCAACTCGTCCAGGACGTGCAGGCAGTTGATGCAGCAGAAGGTCCAGAAGTCGAGGATCAGGACACGGCCCCGGAAGTCGGCGAGCTTCAGGTCCTTCCCTCCCGTGTTGAGCCAGCCGCCCTTTCCGACGAGCTCGGGAGCACGGACACGGACACGGCGCGGGGCGGGGGAAGCAGCGTTCATACGATCAAGGGTGCCACCCCGCGGGAACGCTCACCTCTCCTGGATCACCCCACGTCCGGCCGCCCCTCCAGGGCGTGCCCCGTGGTCGCGTGGACATGGGTGGGGAGTTCGTCGTGGCGGTCGCCGACGGTGAGGGTGCCGGTGGGTTCGAGGAGGAGGATCGACGCTCCCGTGGGGGCGGACGGCTTGTGCTCGGTTCCGCGCGGGACGGTGAAGACGGACCCGGTGGGCAGGACGACGCTCCGCTCGCCGGCCGGCTCCCTGAGCGCGATGGTCAACTCGCCCTCCAGGACAAGGAAGAACTCGTCCGTGTGGTCGTGCACGTGCCAGACGTGCTCGCCCTCGACCTTCGCGACGCGTACGTCGTGGTCGTTCACGGCGGTGACGATGCGGGGGCTCCACAGCTCGTCGAAGGACGCGAGGGCGGCGGAGAGGGAGACGGGTTCGCCACGGTGGGCGGGTGTGCTGGTCATGCGTTCATCGTCCGCGCCTCCCGGCACCCCCGCGAGTGCTAGAAATCGCTTATGCCGCAAGGATCCTCGCATCGCCCCGTGTCCCAGGCGCCCTTGGGAGAGCGGGAGCCCGCGCGGTCCTCGGCACGCGGGTGCGCACCGCCCTCCCCGCGCGAGGCGGGGCGGCCCCGGCGGGTCGTCGTGATCGTCGACGAGGGCACGAACCCCTTCGAAGTCGGCGTCGCCACCGAGCTGTTCGGGCTTCCCCGGCCCGAACTGGGGCGGCCGGAGCCGCTCTACGAGCTGACCCTGTGCACGCCGACGCCCGGTGTCCGCATGAACCACGGCTTCTTCACGCTGAGCGGGGTCCCCGGCCTCGACGCGGTGGAGGACGCCGACACCCTCGTCGTCCCCGGGCGCCCCGACAACGTCGTTCCCCGCCGGGCCGAGGTCCTGGACGCCGTCCGGCGCGCCCACGCCCGCGGGGCCCGGGTGGTGAGCTTCTGCACCGGATCGTTCGCGCTCGCCGAGGCCGGACTGCTCGACGGGCGGCGCGCCACCACCCACTGGCGCTGGACGGACGTCTTCCGGGAACTGCACCCGAAGGTGCTGCTCGATCCGGACGTGCTGTTCGTCGACGAGGGGGACGTGCTGACGGCGGCGGGCAGCGCGGCGGCGCTCGATCTCGGGCTGTATCTCGTACGGCGCGACCACGGCGCGGAGATCGCCGACGCGGTGTCCCGGCGGCTGGTCTTCACCGCGCACCGCGACGGAGGCCAGCGCCAGTTCGTACGGCAGCCGCTGCCCGACGTGCCCGACGTGTCGCTGGCACCGCTGCTGGCCTGGGCGCAGGAGCGGCTCGGCGGACCGCTGACGGTCACGGACCTGGCCGCTCACGCCGCGGTCAGCCCGGCGACCCTGCACCGCCGCTTCCGCGCCCAGCTCGGCACGACACCCCTGGCCTGGCTGACGGCCGGGCGCGTCGCCCTCGCCTGCCGGCTCATCGAGCGCGGCGAGGTCCGGCTCGACGTGGTGGCCGAGCGCAGCGGGCTGGGGAGCGCCGCGAACCTGCGCGTACGGGTGCGCCGGGCCACCGGACTCAGCCCGTCGGCCTACCGGCGGCGTTTCGGACCGCCCGCCGGGGAACCGGTGACGGCATGAGATACCTCGTGCGCGACCGGCTGCTCGGCTTCGGTGACGACTACTGGATCGAGGACGACCACGGCAACAAGGTCTTCCTCGTCGACGGCAAGGCCATGCGGCTGCGGGACACCTTCCAGCTGAAGGACACCCGCGGACGCGTCCTGATCGACATCCACCAGAAGATGCTCGCGCTCCGCGACACGATGATCATCGAGCGGGACGGCGATCCGCTCGCGACCATCAAGCGCAAGCGTCTGTCCCTGCTCCGCAATCACTACCGCGTCTCCCTCGTCGACGGCACCGAGCTCGACGTCAGCGGCAAGATCCTCGACCGCGAGTTCGCCGTCGACTACGACAACGAACTCCTCGCCCAGATCTCCCGGCGCTGGCTCCACCTGCGCGACACCTACGGCGTCGACGTCGTACGGGAGGACGCCGATCCGGCGCTGCTGATCGCGGTGGCGGTGTGCGTGATCCACCTCGCGGAGAAGGAACGGGGAGACGACTGAGCCACGGGGAGGGCGCCCCCGGGACGCCCTCCGGGGTCGGCGGGACGCCCCGCGGGGTCAGCGGGCGGGGGTGTCGAGGCCGAGCAGGCGGTCCTTCAGGGCCGGGAACTGCTCGCGGGTCGCCGCGACCCTCGCCGGGTCGAAGTCCACGGTGAGGACCTCCTCGCCGGGACCCGCCTCGGCGAGGACCTCGCCCCACGGGTCGACCACGATCGAGTGACCGGCCTGGGGAACTCCGGCGTGCGTACCGGCCGTTCCGCAGGCGAGGACGTACGCCTGGTTCTCGACGGCGCGCGCCTGCGCGAGCAGCGTCCAGTGGGCCCGGCGCCGTTCGGGCCAGCCGGCCGAGAGGACGAGGGTCTGCGCCCCCGCGTCGATCAGTCCGCGGAAGAGCTCGGGGAACCGCAGGTCGTAGCAGGTGGCCAGGCCGAGGACGGTCTCCGGCAGCGGCACCGTCACCAGTTCCGTGCCCGCGCCCATCAGCACGGCCTCGCCCTGGTCGAAGCCGAAGCGGTGGATCTTGCGGTAGGCGGCGACGAGTTCGCCGGCGGGGGAGTAGACGAGGGAGGTGTTGTAGAGGTCGGCCCCGGAGCCGGTCGCGGTGGTGGCGAGCTCGGGGACCGAGCCGGCGTGCAGCCACACGCCCGCGTCGCCCGCCGCCTTGCTCATCGCCTCGTGGGTCGGCCCGTCGAGCGGTTCGGCGTGCTCGCGGAACCCCTCGTAGGCGAAGGCGCCGGTGGTCCACAGCTCGGGGAGCACGACGAGATCGGCTCCGGCTTGATCGCGTACCAGGTCCGCGACGCGAAGCCTGCGGGAAGCGACCGATTCGTCTTCGTTTACGTCGATCTGGAGGAGCGAGGCGCGCACACTACCACCGTCCTGGCATTCGAGCCGTCGATACGGGCCTACGATCGTCACACGAAAGCACTGCCGGGGTGCCTCACAGCAGCGTAACTTAGCGTCCCAAGACACCCGCTGCCTGTGCACTGCCCGCGTCCAACCGCCCGAGGGGTCCCGTTCCGTGAGTCTGCATCCGAGTCTTCAGTCCTACGCCGACGCCTGGGCCCACTCGATCGAAGCGATATCCGAGCTGGTGCAGCCGCTTGTGGAGGGCGAGTGGAACCGGCGGACTCCGTGCCCCGGCTGGTCGGTCCGTGACATCGTCTCGCACGTCATCGGGATGGACTGCGAGATGCTCGGCGACCCCCGGCCGATCCACACCCTTCCGCGCGACCTCTACCACGTGACGAACGAACACCAGCGGTACATGGAGATGCAGGTCGACGTCCGCCGCCACCACACGGCACCGGAGATGACCTCCGAACTGGAGTACACGGTCATCCGCCGCAACCGGCAGCTGCGGAACGAGTCGCGGCAGCCCGACGCCAAGGTGCGCGGTCCGCTCGGCACCGAGATCACCCTCGAACAGGCCATGCGCAACCGCGCCTTCGACGTGTGGGTGCACGAGCAGGACCTGCGGTACACGCTGGGCCGGCCGGGGAACCTCGACTCCCCCGGTTCGGCGGTCGTACGGGACCAGCTGCTGGCCGCGCTGCCGAAGGTCGTCGCCAAGGACGCGGGTGCGCCGCCGAACTCCGCGGTCGTCTTCGACGTGCACGGTCCCGTCGAGTTCCTGCGTACCGTCCGGGTCGGCGCCGACGGGCGCGGCTCGATAGACGGCGCGCCCTCCCTCGGTCCCGCGGTGAGCCTCGGTCTCGACTGGGAGACCTTCGTCCGGCTGGCCTGCGGCCGCGTCCACCCCGACACCGTGTCCGACCGCATCAAGTCCGAGGGCGACCCCGACCTGGCCGCGGCGATCCTGCGCAACCTCGCCGTCACGCCGTAGCCGTCACGCCCTGGCGGACCGGGCGGTCGCCGCGTCGTCACGTGACACGGCGGTCCGCCCCGTCACGAGCACCTCGTCCCGAGCGGTCGCGGCGGTGCGCCCTGTCCCGGGCGGTCGATGCGGTTCGCCCTGTGGGTGGCGGTGGAGCGGTTCGCGCGGCCATGACCAGGCGATCCTCCGGTCCATGGGCCGGGGCGGGCAGGCGGTCGGCGCGCGGCGCGGGTGACAGGCGCCAGACGCCGGGCCCCGGCGTGCCCCCCACCCGTCACGCCGGTACGTGCACCGTCTCCACCCGGCTCGCCACCAGCCGCTCCCGCTCCCTGCGGGCCGCCTGCTTCCGCAGCCGGAAGATCTGACTCAGCCCCGCCGCCTGGAGCACGAACACGGAGGCGAAGGCGATCCGGTAGTTGTCTCCGGTGGCGTCGAGCAGGATGCCGATGGCCAGGAGTGTCGTCATCGAGGCGACGAAACCACCCATGTTGGTGATCCCGGACGCCGTCCCCTGACGCTCCGGCGGGTTCGCCGGGCGCGCGAAGTCGAAGCCGAGCATCGAGGCCGGCCCGCAGAACCCGAGCACCGTGCACAGCAGGACCAGCAGCCACATCGGCGCGTGCTCGCCGGGGTACACCAGCACTCCCGCCCACACGACCGCCGTCGCCGCGACCGTGCCCAGCGCGAGCGGCAGCCGGGCGGTGTGATGCCGGGCGACGATCTGTCCGTAGACCAGCCCGGCGCCCATGTTGGCCAGGACGACGAGCGTCAGCAGCTCTCCGGCCGTGGCCCGGGTCAGTCCCTGTGCCTGGACCAGGAACGGCATCCCCCACAGCAGCAGGAACACCATCGCCGGGAACTGCGTGGTGAAGTGCACCCACAGGCCCAGCCGGGTGCCGGGTTCCCGCCAGGCCGCGGCGATCTGCCGGCGGACGTAGGCGGAGCCCCGGTGCGGGAAGGGCTCCGGCACATGGCCCGCGGGGTGGTCCTCCAGGAACGCCAGCAGCAGGACGAGGACGACCACACCGGCGACGGCACTGCCCGCGAACGCGGTCGTCCAGCCCAGCCCGTGCAGCAGCCGGGCGATCACCAGCGTCGAGACGAGGTTGCCCGCCATGCCCACCAGGCCCGCGAGCTGCGCCACGAGCGGTCCGCGCCGGGCGGGGAACCACCGGGTGCCGAGCCGCAGCACGCTGATGAAGGTCATCGCGTCGCCGCAGCCCAGCAGGGCGCGCGAGGCGAGGGCCATGCCGTACGACGAGGAGAACGCGAAGCCCAGCTGCCCGGCCGTGAACAGCAGGACGCCGATGGTCAGCACCTTCTTGGTGCCGAGCCGGTCGACCAGCAGGCCCACGGGTATCTGCATGCCCGCGTACACGAGGAGCTGGAGGATGGAGAAGGTGGACAGGGCCGAGGCGCCCACGTGGAAGCGTTCCGCCGCGTCGAGCCCGGCCACCCCCAGGGACGTACGGAAGATGACCGCGACGAAGTAGACCGAGACGCCGATGCCCCAGACGGCGATCGCGCGCCGGCCGCCGGGCGGGTCGCCGGGCAGGGAGGCGGGGGAGCTCATCGGACCTCGCCCCGGGCCAGGTTGGAGAACCAGCTGACGTGTCCGTGGATGAGCCCGACGACCGCGTCGGCGTCACCGGAGCGCAGCGCGTCGAGGATCTGCTCGTGCTCGACGAGGGTCTTGGTGATCCGGTCGGGGTGGGCGTGCATCACGGCGACCCCCATCCTCAGCTGCCGGTCGCGGAGCTGGTCGTAGAGGCGGGAGAGGATCTCGTTGCCGCCGCTGCGGACGATCTCGGCGTGGAAGCAGCGGTCGGTGACGGCGGCGGCGGCCAGATCACCGGCGGCGGCCTGCTCCTTCTGCCGTTCGAGCAGTTCCTCCAGCCGGGCCAGGAGCCGCGGCGACGCCGGTACGGCCTTGCGCGCTGCGTGCTCCTCCACGAGCTGGCGGGTCTCGACCACGTCCGCGATCTCCTGTGCGGAGACCGGCAGGACGAGCGCGCCCTTCTTCGGGTAGAGCTTGATCAGCCCCTCGGCCTCCAGGCGGAGCAGCGCCTCGCGGACCGGGGTGCGGGACACGCCCACGGCGTCGGCGAGCTCGCCCTCGGTGAGCAGGGCCCCGCCCTCGTAGCGGCGTTCCAGCACACCGTCCTTGACGTGGGCGTAGACACGGTCGGCGGCCGGCGGCTGCTTGACGGGGGGCCGCACGGGCGCGGGTGGGGCTGAAGGCATGGGCACATCATAGATACAACACGTACGCATGCCCCTGCGCGTTTCAGCATGCGGACCCCAACAGGCCCCGCCTGTAACCCAGGTCACATGAATTTCATCCGTTTGGCGTGCATCCCTTCCCGGGCTCCAGGAGTCTGAACGTGGGACGGCACCGTCATGTGCCGTTCTCCCACGGGCATTTCGCGCATACGGAGCGTTCATTTTGATTACCGGCATTAAGGGCACGCGTTTCCGCAGGGCCGCCGCTGTGACCCTCACGACCGGCGCCGTGCTGGCAGCCGGAGCCTTCGGCGCCGCACCCGCGGGCGCCGTTGCCACGCCCACGATCGCCGCCAAGGGCGGCTACGTGATGAACAATGCGACCGGCACCACCCTCTTCAACAAGAAGGCGGACACGCCGCTGTCCACCGGTTCCACCACGAAGATCCTCACGGCCAAGGTCGTGCTGTCCCAGGCGAACCTGAACCTCGACTCCAAGGTGACGATCCAGAAGGCTTACAGCGACTACATCGTCGCCAACACCGCCTCCTCGGCCCACCTGATCGTCGGCGACAAGGTCACCGTCCGTCAGCTGCTCTACGGTCTGATGCTCCCCTCCGGCTGCGACGCCGCCTACGCGCTCGCCGACAAGTTCGGCTCGGGCACGACGCGCGCCGCCCGCGTGAAGTCGTTCATCGGCAAGATGAACGCCACCGCGCGCAGCCTCGGCATGACGCACTCGAAGTTCGACTCGTTCGACGGCATCGGCAACGGCAACAACTACTCGACGCCGCGCGACCTGACGAAGCTCGCCAGCAGCGCCATGAAGAACTCCACGTTCAAGGCGGTCGTCAAGACCGTGTCCACCAAGCAGAAGGTGACGACCGCGAGTGGCGGCTACCGCTACTACACGTGGGAGAACACCAACAAGCCGCTGCTGACCGGCTACTCCGGCACCATCGGCATCAAGACGGGTTCGGGCCCCGAGGCGAAGTACTGCCTCGTGTTCGCCGCCACCCGCAACGGCAAGACGGTCATCGGTACGGTCCTCGCCTCGACGTCGATCACCCAGCGCACGTCGGACGCCACCAAGCTCATGAACTACGCCTTCGGCAGGTAGTCACACCGAACGGAAGGGGCCTGCCGCGCGGTGCGCGGC
>NZ_JBHXDQ010000036.1:0-13458 GCF_042725875.1 Streptomyces sp. NPDC127038
GGGCCTTGGCCCGGGCGGGCGCCGGGCTGAGGCGGGTCCCCGGGAGCTTGCCGGTGCTCCCGCGGCCCCCCTGGCACCCCCGCTCCCCCCCCCCGCCCGGGGCCCCCCGGGACCGGGGTTCACGCGCGCGGGGCGGGGCCGTGCGTGCCCTTGTGCGGGCCGCGATGACAGAAAGGCGGCCGGGCGGGTACGTAGAGTCGCATGACACCTGAGCGCCCCGAACCGGCGATCGCGGACTCGGTCGTCCCCGGCCCCCTCGCCCCCGTCGTGCCGACCGCCACCTACCGGCTCCAGCTCCAGCCCGCGTTCCCCTTCCGCCGCGCCGAGGCGGCCGTGCCCTACCTGGCCTCGCTCGGCGTCTCCCACCTGCACCTCTCCCCCGTCCTCGAATCCGTCCCCGGCTCGACGCACGGCTACGACGTGGTCGACCACTCGCGCGTACGGGCCGAGCTCGGCGGCGAGGAGGGGCTGCGGTCCCTGGCGCGGACCGCGCGCGGCCACGGTCTCGGACTCGTCGTGGACATCGTGCCGAACCACATGGCGATGTCCCCGCGCCACAACCACGCCCTGTGGGAGGTGCTGCGCGAGGGCCCCGCTTCGCCGTACGCCCGCTGGTTCGACATCGACTGGGACGCCCAGGACGGACGGGTGCTGCTGCCGGTGCTCGGGGACCGCCTCGGCGCCGAGACCGGCCAGCTGAAGGTCGACGGCGACATACTGCGCTACTACGACCATGTGTTCCCGCTGCGCGAGGGCACCGCGGGACTGCCGATGCCCGAGCTGCTTGACGCCCAGTGGTACCGCCCCGCCTGGTGGCGGCTGGCCCGCACCGAGCTCAACTACCGGCGCTTCTTCAGCATCTCCGAGCTCATCGGGGTACGCGTCGAGGATCCCGAGGTGTTCGCGGCGACCCACGCGAAGATCCTGGAACTCGTCGCCGACGGGGTGATCGACGGACTGCGGATCGACCACCCGGACGGGCTCGCCGACCCGGACACCTATCTGCGCCGGCTGCACGGGGCGACCGGCGGCCGCTGGACGGTGGTCGAGAAGATCCTCGCCGACGGGGAACCGCTCCCGCCCGTCTGGCCGGTGGCGGGCACCACGGGCTACGACGCGCTGCGGCAGGTCGACGGCCTCTTCACGGACGAGGCGGGCGCGAGCCGGCTGCTCGGCCGCTACCGGCGCTTCGCGGGCCCGCAGGCCGACCGGGGCGGCCACTGGGACAGCACCGTGCGCCGGGCCGCGTACAAGGTCATCACGCACGAACTGGCCGCCGAGACCGCGCGTCTGACCCGCGAGGTGAGCGCCCTGTGCGCCGCCTCCCCCGACCCCGCGGCCCGCGACCACGCCCCCTGGGCCCTGGGTGCCGCGCTGCGCGAGCTGCTGGTCCGGATGGAGGTGTACCGGTCCTATCCCTCGACGGACGCGGCCTGGGTGCTCACCGAGGGGGCCGCGGCCGAGGCCAGGTCGGCGTTCACGGTGCCCGAGGAGGCACGTGCCGTGGACGTCGTACGGGATCTGCTGCTCGCCCGGGACGGCGGCGGGACCCCGGAGGCCGCGTTCCGGGCCCGGTTCGCGCAGACCTCGTCGGCGCTGCGCGCCAAGTCGGTGGAGGACACGGCGTTCTACCGCTACGTGCCGCTGCTGTCGGCGAACGAGGTGGGCGGCGACCCCGGCGGCCCGGCGGTGTCCCCGGACGACTTCCACGCCTACTGCGCGCGCGTGCAGCACGACCGGCCCGCCACCGGCACCGTCCTGTCGACGCACGACACGAAACGCAGCGCGGACGTGCGCGCCGCCGTGTCCGTGCTCACCCAGTGCCCGGACGCCTGGTCGGAGGTCCTGGCGGTGGTGACCGACGAGGTCCCCGGCACCCCGGACCCGCAGCTGGCGTGGGCCGCCTGGCAGACCGTGTTCGGCCTCGGCCCCGCGACCGGGCGGGAGACGGCCGGGGCCCACACGGAGCGCGTACGGGACGCCCTGCTGAAGCACGTCAGGGAGGCCGGGACGCGGACCGCCTGGACCGAACGGGACCCCGCGTACGAGGAGGCGGTGGCGGCGTTCGTCTCCGACGGGCCGTGCGGGCCCCCTGGACGGCACGTGGCCGCCCTGCGGGCCTCGTTGGCGCCGCACGTGCGGGCGAACGTCCTGGGGGCCGCCCTGGTCCATCTGACGATGCCCGGGGTGCCGGACGTGTACCAGGGGACCGAGGACGAGTACCGGGCGCTGGTCGACCCGGACAACCGGGAGCCGTTCGCGCCGCGCGACCCGTCGGCCGAGAAGCCCGCGCTGACGGCCGCCGCGCTGCGGCTGCGGGCCCGGCGGCCCGGCGTCTTCGGCGCGTCGGCGACGTACGCGCCGCTGTCGGCCGAGGGGCCGGCGGCCGGGCACTGCCTGGCGTTCACGCGGTCGGGAGAGGTGGTCACGGCCGTCACCCGGCTGTCGCTGGCCCTCGCCGAGGCGGGCGGCTGGCGGGACACCGTGCTCCCGCTTCCCCCCGGACGGTGGGTCGACGTGCTCCCCTCCGGTTCCGCCGACCGCGAGTTCACGGGGCACGCGCGCGTGGCGGACCTCTTCGCGGCCGCACCCGTCGCGCTGCTGGAGCGCGTCAGCGCGGACACACCGGAAGGGTCCGGGGCGAGCGGCTGACCAGGCCCTCGGGGCGCGGCCTGGGCCCGGGTGCCCGGCGCAGGCCCGGCAGCACGGTCAGCAGGGCGCGCAGCCCCGCCTCCGCCGTCAGCCGGGCCGGCACGGCGCCCGGGCAGTGGTGCGCTCCGGAGCCGAGCGCGAGGTCGCCCGGGTCCGCGCGGAAGAGGTCGTAGCGGTCCGGGTCCGCGAACCGGGCCGGGTCGCGGCCCGCGGCGCCGAGCAGACACGCCACGGTGGCGCCCTCGGGTATCGGGCCGACCGGTTCGAGCGTGCGGCGGGCCACGATCTGCAGCGGCGGGTCGCGGCGCAGCGACTCGGCCCAGGCGGCGCCGGTCAGTTCGGGGCGGGCCCTGACCAGGTCGAGCTGGTGCGGGTGGTCGAGCAGGTTGGCGAGGAAGCAGGCGAGGGCGCGGGCGGTCGTGTCGCCGGCCGCGCCGAGCACGGTCCCGGCGAGGCGGGTGACGGCCTCGTCCGGCAGCGGGTCCCCGCCGGGGCCGGCGGCGCACAGCACGGACAGCAGGTCGTCACCTGGGTGGGCGCGGCGGCGGGCGATGTGGGGGCGCAGATAGGCGTCGAGGCCGGGGCGGAGGCCGCCGAGGTGGTCGAGTCCGGTCCGGCACCAGGCGTGCACGCGGGCGGTGTCCTCGTACGGCAGTCCGAGCGCGGCGACGGCCGCGGCGGCGGGCAGCCACTGGCAGAACTCGGCGACGAGGTCCGCCTCGCGGCGGGACGCCAGGCGGCTGGCGAGGACGTGGGCGGTGCGTTCGACACCCGCGAGCAGCGCGGCCGCCACCCGGTCCCGCACCGAGGCCAGGGCGGCCCGGCAGGCGTCCGCGTGCGGGGGTACGGGTCCGGGCGCGGGCGGTACGAACCTCGGGTCCGTGAGCACGGCGCGCACATCGGCGTAGCGGCTGACGAGCCAGGCCCCGAACGGCTCGTCGTGGACCAGCGGGAACCGGCCGCGCAGGAGGCGGTGGAAGGGCTGCGGATCATGCCGGTTCCCGGGGTCGAGCAGACTGCCCGGGGCGGCGACACGCACGAGGACCCCGGCGGGCGGTGTGTACGGCGGGCAGGGCGAGGGGGCCGGGGGATCGCACGGGACATCCGGTGACGGAGCCGGCCTCGGCCCCATCGCGACCCGGCCGTCCCGGGAGGACGCCGGGCTCGGCGCGGCAGGGCTCGGCGCGGCAGGGCTCGGCGGACCCGCGTCCGGTGGCGCGCCCGCGCGGGACGGGGACGGGGACAGGGACGGGGGCTCAGAGCGGGACTGGGAGCGGGACCGGGACTGGGACGGGGACTGCGGGCACGCACCTGCGGGGACCGGTTCGGGGCCGCCGGGGGCCACCGGTATCGCCCCACCGGCCGGCAGGGGCGACCAGCCGTCCGCGGACGGCTGGTGCGGGCCCACCGCCGAAGGCGACGGCCCGCCGTCGGTCCGTGCCGGCGTCGGGTCCCCGGCCCGTGCCGGCGTCGGGTCCCCGGCCGCCGGGGGCGGGTCGCTCCCGGCGGGCGGGAGCGTGGGGGCCGCCGTGGGGCGGCCTTCGACGGGAAGGCCGTGTGGACACAGCACCGCGGGCCACCACCTCGGGTCTGCGCGCCGGACCCGCGCGCGGTTGTTCCGAGTCGAACACCGCCCGCGCGCGGCCGCAGTGTCCGTACACCCGGACGAGTGAATCGCGTACGCCGCGTCGACCCACCCTCGCGGGGCGCGGGCGTACGCCGGTGCCTCCGGGCGGATCACTCCGTCCGGGACGCCCGCCGGGGTTCTCCGCAGGCCTGCGGGACGCGGTCCGCCGCGGCCGGGACGACGGGCGCATCCGCCGCTGCCCCTTGCCGCCGGAAAATGCCACCGGAGGGCTCCCGGGGCCGCGCCGAGGCGTCCTTGACAGTTCCCCGAGACCGTGGAGTACTGCCAAAAGCGACGCAGGGCGGACAAGTCGGGGGTGAGTCTTCTGCCGGAGTTGCGCTACCCCAGTGTGACCGAAATCGTGTCGTCCGCCTCGGCGCTGGCGGCCCACCGGCCCGACCTGTGCGTCCTCAGACAAGTGGGCACCTCCCGCGCGGGCAGACCCCTCCACCTGCTGTCCGTCGGCCACGCCCGGCGCGCGGTCCTCGTCGTGGCGGGAGCCCACGCCAACGAGCCGACAGGCGGTTCGACCCTGCTCTCCCTGGCCGAACGTGTGCTGTTACGCCGGGAGTTGCGCAGGGACACCGCTTGGCACTTTCTGCTCTGCGCGGACCCGGACGGGGCGAGCCTGCACGTGACCCCGGCGCCGCGGACCCTCCTCGACTACCACCTGGGCTTCTTCCGCCCGGCAGGACCCGAGCAGCCGGAGTGGTCGCCCTCCGTCCTGCCGCCCGACCGGCTGCCGCCGGAGACCCGCGCGCTGACCCGGGTCATCGACGAGGTGCGGCCCTACCTCCAGGTGACCCTGCACGGAACCGATCTGGGCGGCAGCTGGGTGCAGTTGACCAAGGACATCCCGGGCCTGGCCGAACCGTTCGCCAAGTCGGCGGCGGAGCTGCGCATCCCGGTGGAGACGGCCGCCTCGGACGCGGCGGGCTGGCCCGCCTCGGGGCCCGGGGTGCACGTGATGCCGGCGCCCGGCTCGGACACGGCGTACCCGAGCATGCCGGACGACGCCCGGCACAGCACCTGGTACCACGCCCACCGGTACGGCGGTCTGACCGCCGTCGTGGAGGTGCCGATGTGGGCCAGTGACCTGGTGGACGATCCGGCCCCGCACCCCGCCCCCGCGGCCGCGATGCGGCGCCTGGCCCACCGGCTGGTGACGGACGCCGAGCAGGTGGAGGCGGTGCTCGTCCGGGCCCTGCCCCGGCTGCGAGGACCCGAAGGCCCCCTGCTGCGGGCCGCGAAGTGGGCGCTCGACCTGGTGCCGGGGCTCGCAGCCGACTGGTCGCAGCCGCCCCCCGTGGACACGACGATGGCGTACGTGGGCAGTGTGGACGCGTTCGGCCGACGGATCCCGCTGCGAGCCGCCGCCATGCTGCTGCGGGTGCTCAGGGAGGCCGGCGACCGCGACGCTCCGCGACTCGAAGCGCTGGTCGCCGGCTGGAGCGAGGGGTTCGCCGAACGCTTCCGCGCGCGCTGGGTGCCGCTGGAGAACCAGGTCGAGCACCAGGCCCGTACGGTGATGGCGGCCGCCCGCCACGCGCGTGAGGGCGGGGCCTGACTCAGCTCGACAGGTCGAACACCTCGCCCGTCTGCGCCTTCATCGCGCAGGAGTTGGAGAACGTGCGCCTGAAGTCGACGCGGTGGCCGTTCCATCGGCCGTGCGCCGAGGCCGTCACGGGCGCGTAGAGCATCGGGCACATGACGCCGGTCCGGCGCGGGATGCGGCCGATGTCGCCTCCGGCGACGGCGAGTTGGCGGCAGGCCCGGGCCGCGTGGGCGTGGCCCTGGGGCGGGTCGCAGAGCAGCAGCACACCACGGGTGTCGCTGGAGCGGGCGTCGCCGCGGGTGACGGCGAGGCCGAGCCAGTTGCCGGGGAAGCCGTGCCGGGGGGACGCGTGGGCCGCCGGGGCCGCGCCCGCCAGCAGGAGCGCGAGCGGCAGCAGCAGGGCCGCGCGGATCGCTCGAAGGGTTGTCGTCATTCCCGGTGCATCGGCACCGTGGCCCGCGCGGTCCAGCCGGAGTCACCCGAACGAGGACGAACGCCGTTGTGGCGCCCGGCGAGTTCGAACGCGGAGAGCACGACACGCGCCTGGTACTCGACCTGGCGTGCGACCGGTATCCAGCGCGCTCCGCAGCCGTCGCGGTAGTCGGCGCACCACGCGTCGATCAGCCGGTCGAGCTCGGGCAGCGCGCCGGACGGGTCGTTCCCGGAGGCGGTGACGAGCTGGTGCAGCAGCCCGGCGGTGCGCAGCGCGACCCGGCGCCCGGCGAGGCGCAGGGCGGTGAGACGGGCGGTGTCGAGCGGCGGGAGTGCCCGGGTCCCGGCGTCGCGGACGTCGGGGTCCCAGGAGTCGGCGAGTCCGGGGCCGACCAGTAAATAGTCGTCGACCGGCGCGAGCAGACAGGCCGTGTCCGGGGAGCCGTCGAGGCCGGGGCGCACCCGGGCCAGGATGTCCTCCAGGACCCTCGTGTCGTGCCGCAGGGTCCGGCTGACGGCGCGCAGCGCCGGGTCGGGGTCGGCGGGACGCGACGGGTCCTCGACCGCCCCGACGCCCCACATCGGCGCCTCGACGATCGCGGTGACCGTGCCGTGGGGCTGGGGGTGGAACCAGGTGGAGTCGACGGCGGCCTCGGTGATGGCGGCGGCCAGGTCTCCGGTGCGCGGCGGCGGGACGCGGTAGACGGCGGGGCCGAGCATCGGCCAGTACAGGGTGTCGTACGGGCCGAGTTCGCGCGGGATGCCGAGGCGGGCCGCGCTGTGCGCGACGCGCCGGGAGAGGCCGGGCAGGTCGCGGGTCAGCTCGACGAACGCGCCGCCGACGTCGACGCCGTGCAGGGAGCACTGGAGGAAGGGCCGCAGCTCGTCCTGGAGCCGGAGCAGGACCCGGGTCTCCGGCAGGGCGGCGGCGTCCGCGCCGTCGGGCAGCCACTCCGGCTGTTCGCGGAAGCCGGGCCGGAAGAAGTGCCGGAAGTAGTGGCCGAGGGTGTAAGGGCCGCGGAGCCAGGCCTCGTTGCGGCGGGAGCCGTCGGGGTCTAGGCAGAGCAGCAGGTTCCAGGTGGCGTCGGCGCCCTCGGTCAGACGGGGGTCGGCGAGGGCCCGTTCGGCCAGCCGCAGGGCGGTCGCGCCGCCGACGGGTTCGTTGGCGTGCGGTCCGGCGACGACGAGGGCCTGGCGGCTGCCGTGTCCGACGGACAGGAGCAGCATCGGTGTTCCGGCCCGGGACGTGCCCACGCGGCGCAGCCGGGCGTCGCCGGGGTGGCGGGCGACGAGCGCCGCGGCGCGCACGCCGAGTTCGTCGACGGTGGGGTAACGGCGCAGTGGCGGCAGAGCACACCTCCACTCGTACGTGCCGTCGTTTCACCAGATGTACATGAAGTACACACAGTCAGTCACGAACTCCGGGGGTACGTCAACACCGCGGGAGCGTATGGATGTTGGGAGGCTGACGGTGAACTCCGGTCCCCGTCCGGCCGCCGGGCGCGCGGACACGCCGCCCGGTCCGCCGCGGGGAGGGGCGGTTCAGGCCGAGGCGAGGCGGAACATCATGCGGCCGAAGCCGACCTGGTCGCCGTCCTTGACGACCGACGCGCCGATGACACGGCGGCCGTTCACGGTCGTGCCGTTGGTCGAGCCGAGGTCGCGCAGCACCCACGCGCCGCCCTGGCGGCGCAGTTCGGCGTGCACGCGGGAGACCGTCTCGTGGTTGAGGCGCAGTCCGCTGGCCGGGTCGCGGCCGATGCGCAGCGGGTAGGCGTCCCCGGGGTCGGGGAGCTGGAGCTTGGGCAGCCGTTCGGCCTGCCAGGCCCGGCGCAGCCGGACCGTGAAGCCGGACACGGCCTCGACCGTGCCGAACACCCGCTTCGACCAGCGCCGCCCGGCGACCTCGCCGTCGGCGGGCAGGTCGGCGGTGAGCACGGCGAGTTCGTCGGAGCGCCGGGCGGCCAGCGCCAGCTCCATGCGGTGGATGAAGGTGTCGTGGGAGAGACGGCCGAGGGCGACGCCGTCACGCAGGGACTTGAGCGCCCGGTCGCGCTCCGCGTCGGACAGCCGCGCGGGGTACGGGTGGAACTCGAAGGACGACGTCACGTTCGTGATTGTCGGCCAGTAACGACAACGTGTCCAGAAGACCCGGAAACGGCTGGTGGGACCGGGTGCGGCCGTTCGCGCGACCAAAGGGCGACGAACACGCGGCAAAAGGGTGGATCCGAAAGCGAATTGATCTCCCGTGGAGCACCATGGACGTGCTGGGTCACTGCGAGCCGACAAGGGGGAAGCGTCCATGC
This sequence comes from Streptomyces sp. NPDC127038, assembly GCF_042725875.1. NCBI lineage: Bacteria > Bacillati > Actinomycetota > Actinomycetes > Kitasatosporales > Streptomycetaceae > Streptomyces > Streptomyces sp. NPDC127038. Next base: position 8,573 of record NZ_JBHXDQ010000036.1, read on the forward strand.
GATTCGAGGTGTGGGCACCGCGGGCCGACCGGATGACGCTCCATTGCGCCGGTGCCACGAGCGCGTTGGAACGTGATCCGGGGCGTGCCGGGTGGTGGGCGGGTGAGGCGGAGGCCGCGGACGGGACGCGGTACGGGTTCGCGGTGGACGACGGTCCCGTGCTGCCCGATCCGCGCTCGCGCCGCCAGCCGGACGGCCCCGACGGAACGAGCGCGGTGGTCGACCAGGGCCGGTACGCGTGGCGTGCCGACTGGCCCGGACGCCCGCTGCCGGGTGCCGTCCTCTACGAGCTGCACGTGGGGACGTATACGCCCGAGGGCACGCTGGACGCGGCCGCCGAGCGACTCGACCACCTGGCCGAACTGGGCGTCACGCACGTGGAGTTGATGCCGCTCTGCCCGTTCCCCGGCCGGCACGGCTGGGGGTACGAGGGGGTCTCCCTGTGGGCGGTGCACGAGCCGTACGGCGGTCCCGAGGCACTGAAGCGCTTTGTCGACCGGGCTCACGAACGGGGTCTCGGGGTCGTCCTCGACGTGGTGCACAACCACCTCGGCCCGTCCGGCAACCATCTGCCCGCGTTCGGGCCGTACTTCACCGACACCCACCAGACGCCCTGGGGCTCCGCGGTGAACCTCGACGCGCCCGGCTCGGACGAGGTGCGCGCGTATCTCGTGGGCAGCGCGCTGGCCTGGCTGCGCGACTACCGGCTCGACGGGCTGCGGCTCGACGCGGTGCACGCGCTGCGGGACACCCGGGCGGTGCACTTCCTGGAGGAGCTGTCGGCGGCCGTGGACGGGCTCGCCGGTGATCTGGGCCGGCCGCTGTTCCTGATCGCCGAGTCGGACCTCAACGACCCCCGGCTCATCACCTCCCGCGAGGAGGGCGGTCTCGGGCTCCACGCGCAGTGGAACGACGACTTCCACCACGCGCTGCACACCGCGCTGACCGGGGAGTCGCAGGGCTACTACGCGGACTTCGCGCACATCCCGCCCGCCGCGCTGTGCAAGACGCTGTCGTCGGGCTTCTTCCACGACGGCACCTGGTCCAGTTTCCGCGGGCGCCACCACGGCCGCCCGCTGGACCGGTCGCGGGTCTCGGCGCAGCGGCTGCTCGGCTACAGCCAGACCCACGACCAGATCGGCAACCGCGCCCAGGGGGACCGGCTGTCGGCCGCCCTCTCCCCCGGGCTGCTGGCCTGCGCCGCCGCGCTGACGCTCACCGCGCCGTTCACGCCGATGCTGTTCATGGGCGAGGAGTGGGGCGCCACGACTCCCTGGCAGTTCTTCACCGACCACACCGACCCCGAGCTCGCGGAGGCCGTACGGCGGGGCAGGCGGAGGGAGTTCGCGGCGCACGGCTGGGCCGAGGAGGACGTCCCGGACCCGCAGGACCCGGCGACCCGCGACCGCTCCTGTCTCGACTGGTCGGAGCCCGGGCGGGCCCCGCACGCGCGCCTGCTCGACTGGTACCGCGAACTGATCGCCCTGCGCCGGAGCCAGGCCGACCTGTCGGATCCCGATCTCGCCGCGGTCAGGGTCGCCCACGATCCGGCGGCCCGCTGGATCGCCGTCCGGCGCGGGGACGTCCGGGTCGCCGTGAACCTCGGCAAGGACCCCGCGGCGGTCCCCCTCGGCATCCGCCGGGCGTCCGTCCTCGCCGCCTGGGACCCGGTCGAGGCACCGGGCCCGGACGGGATCCTGACCGTGCCGGGCGAGTCGTGCGTGGTGCTGACCCAGGCGTGAACACGGTGCCCCCGGACAGGCCCTAAGGCGCCCCGTCCGGGGTGTCGCGCAGGTCCGTGACCCGCTCCAGCAGGATCGACTCCCAGGCGCGCCTCAGCCCGGCCTCCAGCAGGGGAAGCCCGCCGGGGCCGTGGCCGCCGCGGAGGGAGTCGGCGAGGCGGACGACGCTGTCGCAGCGGGCCAGCCACAGGCCGCGCAGACAGGGGCGGGCGCCGTAGCCGGCGAGGGTGGCGGCGCGCACGGCGGCCGGGGCGCCGACGGCGAGGGCCAGCCCGGCGATGTCCTCGGCCGGATCACCGATCACGGCCCCGCTCCAGTCGAGGACGCCCCGCACCCGTCCGTCGGGGCTGACCACGAGGTGCTCGGCGAGGAGCCCGTGGTGCACGAGGACCGGGGGCCCGGTCTGCGCGCCGAGCTGGACGGCCGCGGGCGGGGCGAGCTGGTCGAACCCGGCGGGGTCGAACTCGTCCGCGGGGAGCCGTTCGGCGGCCCGTACGGCGGCGGCGCGCAGGGTCTCCAGGGAGCGCGGCGCGGCACGTGGCACCCCGAGCGTCTCCGCCTGCCGTACGGGTACCTCGCGCAGCCCGGTCAGCAGGTCCGCCAGGTCGGCCTCGCCGAGTGCCGAGACGCTCTGTCGCTCGCCGGAGAGGCCGGGCACCAAGGTGTCGAGGGTGTAGCTCAGTCCGCCCGCCCAGTCGCCCCGCGCGACGCTCATGGGAACCGCGCCCCCGACGAAGGGGCGGACCAGATCGCGCAGCCGCAGTTCACGGCGCTGGCGCTGGGAGGCCTCGCGGTCCGGGGCGAGTCTGAGCACATGGCGCCGGCCCACCCACCAGGTGAACCGGCCGCCCTGCTCACGGACGGGCCGTACGTCCGGTCCGGGACCGGGGTCGGTGTCGTCGGAGAGCAGGGCGCGGACCAGCCGGCGGACGGTGTCGGGGGTCGGTGGCGGTGTCGGGTTCATGGGCGCGCCCTTGTCGTCCGGGGGCGGGGTCGAAGGGGTCGTCGCACGGTCCGCGGGCCCGCGTCAGTCGACGATCACCATCTCGCGGGACGTGTTGTTGAGCCGGCGTCCGCCGTCCTCGGTGACCGTGACGATGTCCTCGATACGGACCCCGAAGCGCCCGGGCAGATAGATCCCCGGCTCCACGGAGAAGCACATGCCGGGGACCAGCGGCTGTTCCTCGCCCTCGACCATGTAGGGCGGTTCGTGGGTGGTGACGCCGATGCCGTGCCCGGTGCGGTGGATGAAGTACTCGCCGTACCCGGCGGCCTCGATGACGGTGCGCGCCGCGCGGTCGATGTCCTGGCAGGCGGCTCCGGGCCGCACCGCGCGGAAGCCGGCCTCCTGGGCCTCGCGCACGATGTCGTGCACCTTGCGCTCCTCGTCGTCCGGTTCGCCGACGTGGACCGTGCGGGAGGTGTCGGAGCCGTACCCGTCCTTGAGACCGCCGAAGTCCAGCACCACCATGTCGCCGGGCTCGATCACCCGCTCGTCGGCCTCGTGGTGCGGGTCGGCCCCGTTGGGGCCCGAGGCGACGATGGTGAAGTCGACCTGGGAGTGCCCGAACCGGCGCAGGAGTGCGGCGAGGTCGTCGGACACCTCCGACTCCCTGCGGTCGGCGAAGCGGACCTTGCGGATCTCCTCGAAGGCCTCGTCGGCGGCGGCTCCGGCGGCCGCGAGCCGCTCCAGTTCCGCCGCGTCCTTGACGGCCCTGAGCATGGGCAGCGCCTCGGTCAGGGCCGTGAAGCGGGTGCCGGGGAGCCTTTTCTGGATGCCGAGCAGGTGCAGCGCCCAGCCGTTGTCGCTGATGCCGAAGCGGGACCCGAGGTCGAGGAGGGGTTCGGCGGCCGCGTAGGGGTCCGTGCCGTCGGTCCAGTCGCGCAGGGTCAGCGCGGGCGCGCCGGGCGACTTGGCCGCGTCGGGCGCCTCCAGGGTGGGCACGACGAGGGCCGGATCGTGTCCCGCGCGCAGCACCAGCAGGGTGAGCCGCTCGGTCTCCACCGGGCGGTACCCGGTCAGCCACACCAGGTCGGGCCCCGGCGCGACCAGGACCCCGTCGAGCCCGGCCTCCGCCGCGGCCTCGGCGGCGCGCCGCATCCGGGCCTCGTAGTCGTCCGCGGTGAAGGGCGCGGGTGTGGCGGCGGTCATCCATGCCTCCGTGTGTGCGGAGTTCCCCCGGGGGGCTACGGCAGCATCCTGCCTCTCCGGTGGGGCGCGCGCGAGCCGGTCGCACCGGAGAGGGGTCAGCCCTCCAGGGCGAGGCGGGCGCCCAGGAGCAGCAGGACGCCCCCGGAGACCTGTTCCAGGCGCCGGCGCACACCCGTGCGGGACAGTACGGCCTTCATCCGGCCGACGAACCACACGTAGACGCCGTAGTACCCGACCTCGTAGACCGCCCAGAGCGCGGCGAGGCCGAGCATGGCGGGCAGGTGCGGGGCGCCCTCGGGCACGAACTGCGGCAGGAAGGACATCGCGAAGACGGCCGCCTTGGGGTTGGCGAGGTTGAGCAGCAGCCCGCCCCGGTAGGACGCCCAGTCGCTCCTCTCCGCGCCCTCCCAGCCTCCGTCGGCGCCGTCCTTGGAGCGGCGCGCCTGCCACAGCGTCTGGACGCCGAAGCCGACGAGCACGACGGCACCGACGACGCGCATGACGTCGTAGGCCATCTCGGAGGCGGCGAGCAGGGCGGTGAGGCCGAACGCGGCGACGGCGCCCCACAGGAAGACGCCCGTCTCGTTGCCGAGCACGGTCAGGAACCCGGACCGCCGGCTGCCCAGGGACCGTTTGATGATCAGGACGGTGCTCGGTCCGGGCGAGGCCGCGATCAGGGTGCAGGCGCCGAGGAAGGCGGCGAGGGTGCTCAGCATGCGGCCATGGTGACGGCCCGCGGCTCCGTTGACCAGCCCCTTTTCCCGGAGCACCGCTTTCCCGGGGCCTCTTCCCAGCGCCTTGTCCCGGGGCCCTTCCCCCTGGGCCCCTTTCCTGGAGCCCCTTCCCGGAGCCGCGTGCGGCGGGTTCGCTGTCCGCCGCGGGGGGGGGGGGGGGGGGCGGGCGTGTCCGGTGGGCGTGGCCGGTACCGCCGGCCGATGGCCCCGGCCGCCCGCGGCGGGGCCCCCCCCCACGGTGGCCTAACGGCCCGGGGC
>NZ_JBHXDQ010000036.1:13468-89008 GCF_042725875.1 Streptomyces sp. NPDC127038
TCAATCAGCCCCCGCCCCGGGGGCCCCCCCCCGCGCCCCCCATGCCGCGCCCCCCCCCCGCGCCCGGGGGGGGGGGGGGGGGGGGCCGCCCCGGGGGGGGGGGGGGGGGGGCCGGGCGTCTCAGGTCGCGGTGCCCGGTACCGCCGTCAGATGCCCGCGGCCGCCGTCGGCGTGGCGCACCCGCAGGGTGACCTCACGGCCCGGTGCCGCGTCCGCCACCGCGCGGGCGAGGCCGGCGGCCGAGGTGATCCGGGTCCCGTCGAGGGCGAGCAGGACGTCACCGCGTACGAGACCGGCGGTGCGGCCGGGACCGGGGTCGTGCACCGCGACGACGAGCGCGCCCGCGCCACCGGGGGCGTCGACCGCCTCGACCCCGAGGGTGCCCCGGCGCGCTTCCGTGTCGGCCGGCCCCGGCGCCCCGGACACGGCCGGGGCGGAGGCCGTTCGCCATGGCCACCCCGCCGCCACGGCCTGCTCGCGGAGGCCCGACAGGCCGCCCGCGCCGATCACCGTCACGCCCACCGCGCCGATCCCCACGCCGGACAGCACGAGCACCGCTCCGGCGAGGACCCCGGCCGACAGGGTGAACAGCCGCCCGACGCGCCGCCGCTCCTCGCGCGGGCGCCCGCTTCCACGGGGTGGCCGGGCGCGGTCCGGCGGGCGGGTGCCGCCGGACGCGCGAGCACCGCCGGACGGACCGGTGCCGCCCGGATCCCGGCCCGGCATCGGTTTGGGACGCAACGCGGCCTGTTCCATGAGTCTCCTCCGGCAGGTGTTCCACGGACCGCCTTCGGCTCTTGCCCTACCCATCGCACCGGCGCGCGACGATCCCCGAACGAGTGAGACCGGACGGGCCGTCCGTCAGGGCGCCACGGTCTCCGCCGGCCGGGCCAGGGGCGGCGCGGGCATCTGGTCCGGTACGAAGCCGTGCGCACGGCGGGCCAGGTCGGCCGCGCCGTAACGGCGGCAGTCCTGATGCCATTTCAGGACTCCGGCCAGCCAGTTCTCCAACTCGTGGACGTAGCCGTCCAGTGCCGCACGCTCTTCCTCCGAGAGCTTGAAGTCCTCGTACAGGAGCGGCAGTTCGTGGGCGACGACATGCTGGAACTGCTCCATGCGCCGGGTCATCAGGTCGTGGACGATGCCGAGCGCCGTCGGATAGTCGCAGCCGAAGAAGTTCTGCACGACCAGGATCCCGTTGTGGATCTCGCCCTCGTACTCGATCTCCTTCTGGTACGAGAAGACGTCGTTCAGGAGCATCGCGTAGTCCATGGCCGCGTTCTCCAGCGACCGGACGGGGCCGCTGCGGTACACCTCAGGGGGAACCGTCCGTCCGTGTCCGAGGCGGGACAGGCTCATGGTGAGTTCGGAGCCGAAGGTGGCCCGGCGCATCTCCAGGTAGTCCACCGGGTCCGGGATGCGGTTCTGCGCCTGGTTGGACAGCTCCCACAGCCAGCTCTCCGTCATCACCTCCACCGAGGCGCGCAGGGCGCTCGCCTCCTCCGGGGTCGTCCGCGCGGTGGTGCGCCGCCACAGGTCGGTCAGCCCGCGTTCCATGCCGTTGACCGGGACGGGCGGCTCCTGGCCCTCCTCGGGCATGCAGGCGGACAGGCGCGCGGTGGCGAGCCTGGCTGCGGCCAGGTCACGTCGGTCGCCGAAGTACAGCGGGTAGTAGTCGTCGGCGTACGTGCCCCAGGCCAGCCACTGCGCGCCGAGGTCGAGGGCCTCGGGCGTCGCGTCGGGGTGGATGCCAGCGGCGCAGAGCGGCAGGTCGTACGCGATGAGCTTGTCCTCGTCCCAGACGCCCTCCTGGAGCATGCCCATGGCGTGCATCCAGCCGCCGAGACGGCCGCGGGCGCCCGCGAGGTGCGGGCTGAGGCTGACCTCGAAGGGCATGTGGAAGTCGGGGAGCACGGACGGCCCGACCTTCTGGAACGGGACGTGCGTGTACGCGCGCAGGCGCTCCGCCCCGGCCGCGGAGAGCAGGGCCCCGATGTCCGTGGCGGACGTCCCGGGCCCGCTCGGGACGGGGGTCCGCGTCCCGCCGACGGCTCCCTCGTTCATGTAGCGGCTGGAGCGCAGGTGCCATTCGTGTCCGCCGGACTGCCAGTCCTGGAGGCCCCGCGCGTACGCGGCGACGGCGCCGGCCTCCGCGGCCGTGAGCCCCTTCTCCAGGGCGAGGGCGGGGACCTCGGTGAGCGCCGTGTGCTCGAACTGGTGGAGCCGGGAGGTGAGGACGTCGTTGACGGTCTCGGCGGCCTGCTGCGTCGTGCAGCCGAAGAACGACTCCAGGACGAGGACGCCGTTGCTGAGCTCGCCCTCCTCCTCGACCTCCCGCTGGTAGGAGAACAGGTCGTTGCGCAGGTGGACCCCGTCGGAGAACGTCTCCATCAGGACCCGCAGCGGCCTCGACCCCGCGACGGACTCGGGCACTTCGGCGGTGGCGAACTCCACGAGTCCCGCCGACCAGGGGGCTCCGCCCACCTTGCGGCGCATCTCGATGTACTCGACCGGGTTGGCGATCCGTCCCTCGTCGATGTTGGACAGCTCCCACATCGACTCGTTGAGCAGGTGCTCGGTGGACTCGGCGAACCGCCTGCGCCAGGCCGTGGACATCGAGGGCACCGTGCGCGCCCACAGGTCGGCGAGTCCCGCCTCGACGGGGTTCTCCGGTTCGGGGACGGGGTCCGACAGGTCGAGGGGCATGAAGAGGGGGAGCCGGTCCAGATAGGCCTTGCCCCCGGCGCGGTCCTGGGTGCGTTTGAAGGTCTCCAGGAAGTGGTCGTCGAAGAAGAACACCCACACGTACCAGTCGGTGATGAGGGACAGGGCCGGTCCGTCGCAGTCGGGGTGGGTGTAGGCGCACAACAGGCCGTAGTCGTGGGCGTCGAGGTCGGTCTGCTCCCAGATGCCGGAGCCTTCGAGCATGCCCATGCCGCGGGCCCACTCGGACGAGTGGGCGCGCGCCTCGTCGAGGTGCGGGTTCAGCCGGGCGGCGTAGGGCATGTAGAAGTGCGGGAGTCGGAACGGCTGCGTCATGGCCGGGCCCTACCCAGGGCTCCGCGCGCACATCCGCAGGCCAGAGCATGATCACACCATCGCGTGAACCCGGCCGAAAGCCGCACACGACAGCCATGTCGTCAGGTCGCGGACACTCCGCCCGAAGCGACCTGACCGCTCCTGGCCGACGGGGCGGCGGTCATCCGCGGCGGGCCTGGATCAGCGCGTGCGTTCCGGCGGTACGCCAGCGGTCGCCCTCGGCGGCGTCGAGGTCCGCCTCGACGGCGGCCGTGAGCCCGACGGCCACATCGGACTTGAGCGTCCGCAGCGCGGCCACCGCGCCCGGGAACCCGGCTGTCGCGACGGCGAACGGCGTGGTGGCGGGATGGAGGCGGTCCCCGATGAGCCGACGGTAGTTCAGATCGCCCTTCAGCAGGGTCACGTCGGCCGCCGCGAACTCCCGCCGCAGTTCCTCGGGCAGATCGTCGTACGACATCGGGCCGCAGGCGAACGGATGGGTCCTGACGGTGAGCCGGCCTGTGGACAGGGCGGCCCACAGGCGGTCCCCGGCCTCGCCCGCGGCCCCCTTCGCGGCGGTCAGCCTGCGCAGCGCGTCCAGCACGTCGGCCGTGGTGGCGTCGGAGACGTAGTACGGGTACGGCTTCACGTGCAGGGCGGCCCGCCCGACCCGGCCGTGCCGGAGCAGATGGTCGACGAGGAGGAGGTCGGGGACGAGTTCCCGGCCCGCGTTGTCCGCGACGACGCAGAGGATGCCGCCGGTGAACAGGGACCGCAGCAGCTCCGTGTCGTCCGCCACGAGCCGGTGGTCGGCGGCCGCCGCGCCCGGGCCGCCGGACAGGCTGAACCCGAGGTCGGCGCGGTTGCCCCACAGGGAGCCGTGCAGCAGGGCCGTCTCCTGCTCGTCGGCGGTCCGGAGCGCGAGGTCGTCCAGCGCGGCGAGTTCCGCCGCGGCCTCGGGGGTGTCGAGTTCGGCGAGCTTGAAGGGACGGAAGGGGTCGATGCCCTGCCAGGGTCCGGGCGCGAAGTACCCGACGGCTTCGAGGAGTTTGCGGTAGAAGTAGCTCTCGGACCACAGGAAGGGCAGGTCGAACCAGGACCGGCCGTAGTACTCGCGTCCGCCCCAGGCGTCCCAGCTGTCGCGGTCGGCGGCGGGCTCGGCCAACGGCTCGACGACGCCCTCGGCGCAGTTGCGGAGCAGGGCGTCGAGGGCGTGGCGCTGCTCGGGACCGTACGGGAAGGCGTCCCGCACCTTGCGGATGAGCGCCGGATGCCGCTCCGCCAGCACCGTCCACGGGAACGAGCCCGGGACCGAGCTGACGACGACCGGGACGTCGTCGGGGCCGGCGGCGGACGGGGCGGGGACGTCGGGATCGCGCATGCGGCTCACCGTACCGGCTGAACAGAAGGGGCCGTCCGACGCGATGCGCGCCGGGCGGCCCCTCCCCCCGTAGAGCTCAGCGTTCTGCCTGGGTCGGTCGGCATCGAGCTGTCGGCGCCGCGGTGTGCCGCGCACGGCCCCGGTCACGGGCACGGGGTGCGCGGCCGCCGTCGGCGGTCGCGCTGAACGATAGGCAGGGGGCGGAGCACGGGGATAGCGGGAAAACCCTCGATCCGACGGGCGCACGGCCCTCGATCCGACCGGCACACGGCCCGCGGTCCCGCCGCCCGTCACCGCGAGGCGCGTTCGACGCGGGCCCTTTCAACGCAAGGTGCCTTCAACGCGAGGCCCGATCGACGCGAGGCGCGTTCGACGCGGGCCGCGGCGCTGAACGCACGGCGCCCGGGATCCGTATCCCATCGTGCCCCGCGCGAGGAGCGCCTCCCGGTCCGCGCGCGGTGGCCACCGCTTCGCCCACGCATCGAGGAGACGTCCCGGATGACCGCCTACCGCACCGCCACCGCGGCCGCCGTCGCCCTGGCGGCTCCGCTGCTGCTCACCACGTGGGCCGCGGGGACCGCGTCGGCGCACGGCGCACCCACGTCGCCGGTCAGCCGGGTGTACGCGTGCTCGCCCGACGGCGGCAGCCAGGGCACGGCGGCCTGCCGGGCGGCGATAGCCGCGAACGGCCAGTCGTTCGTGGCGTGGGACAACCTCCGGGTGCCCGATGTGAACGGCCGGGACCGTTCGGTGATCCCGGACGGAAAGCTGTGCAGCGGGAACCTGCCCGCCTACAAGGGTCTCGACCTGGCCCGCGCCGACTTCCCGGCCACGCCGCTGGTGGCCGGCGCGTCCCTGACCATGAAGTACAGCTCGACGATCGCGCACGCGGGGACCTTCAAGCTCTTTCTGACCAAGCAGGGTTACAGCCCGACGCGCCCGCTGAAGTGGTCGGACCTGCCGGACAAGCCGTTCGCGACGGTCACCGACCCGGCGCTGGTCGCCGGCGCCTACCGCATCAAGGCGACGCTGCCGACCGGACGCACGGGCCGTCAGATGCTGTTCACGATCTGGCAGACCTCCAGCACCCCGGACACGTACTACTCGTGCTCGGACGTCGTGTTCTCCGGCGGGAGCGCGGCCTCGGCCGGGAACAGCGGCACTTCGGCGACCGCCGCGAGCGGTTCCGGCGCGAAGAGCGCCAAGGAGTCCCCGAAGGCGACCCGTTCGTCGAGCCCGACGCCGAGCCCCGCGAGCGCGTCACCGTCCGCCGACTCGCCTTCCACCGCGGCCGGTTCGGCCGCCGAGAAGGCGGGGACCGACCATCTGGCCCCCGCCGCCGAGAACACCTCGGGCGGCGGCCCCGCCCTCCCCATGGTCGCCGGAGGGGCGGGAGCGGCGCTGCTGCTCACTGCCGGCGTCGCCGTGGTGCTGCGACGCCGGCAGTGAACCGGTCTCCCGTGGGGGCTAGTTGACGAACACCGCCGGGCTGCCCGTCTGGCTGGTGTCGGTCACCGGTGCGTACTTCGCGGTGAAGTAGCCGTTCGCGAAGCAGAGGGACGAGCCGGAGAACTTGGTGAACTGCTGGCTGGTGAAGTTGATGCTGTTGTCGCTGTTGTCCGCCGTGCCCGAGAGGCTGTTCGCCCGGTAGACGCAGGTCAGCGTGCCCAGCAGCGAGCGCAGCTTGACCGTGGTCTGGATGGTGGAGCCGGCGGCCGGGGTGACCGTGACGGTCCCGTCGGAGCCGACCGTGGTGCTGTAGGGCAGGTTGTCGACGGTGATGCTGGTGACGCCGAGGACGCCGACGACGTTGCTGCTGCACGAACTGGCGTTGAAGGTCTGGCCGGTGAGGGACTCGGTGGCCGTGCCGGGGGACGCCGGGTTGTCGGCGGCTGCGGCCGTGAAGGTCGACGCCGAACAGGAGACACCGCTCGTGCCGGTGCTGCTGGAGTAGAGCGTGGCGTTGGTGCCGCTCGCCAGCGAGGCGGCGAGGACGTCGCCGACCGCGACGGGGGTTCCGGCGGCGCTGCCGGTGGTGAGCACGGCCACGTCGTCGGCGGAGGCCGGGACGACGGCGGACGCCGAGAGGGCCGCGACGACGCCGGCCAGGGCGAGCAGGGTTCGAGTACGCATGGGGGGGTGCCTCTTCTCCGATGGGGGTGTGGGTGCCTGACCGCGCCGGGGCGCGGGGGTGCGGGTCGAGAAGGTGGCGCGTGTGCGGGATGGAACGGCCGCGCGACGGCGGGCGAGGATGCCGTGCCCGCGTGCGGGTGCGGTGCGGGGAGTGACCGCCGCCGGCCCGTGACGCCTTCTCCGTACGCCACGGTCCGGCAGCGACAGCCGGGCGACCGGCACGGCCCTCGGGGGGAAGGTGACCGCACCGGTGCCACGGGAACGGGGAACGGCCGGGAGGCGCGCAATTCGGCGTACGCGCGCCACGGTCGCTCCGGAACACGCCATGACCGCCCCGCAGAGCGGGGTCCGGGAGGTGACGGGCGCGTCGGCCGACGGATCCGGCGCCACGGATCCGTGAAACAGGGAGAGTTGTAGACCTGATGGATGGTCAACGTCAAGGCGCAGCAAGGAAGTTGAAGGTCAGTGCGACTGTCCGGCGGACGACTGTTCACGGGTGGGACACAACTGGCACGGTTTTCCCACACGCGCCTTGACCCGTTCGTGTAACCCCCGGTAACTTCCTCGAAGGCTACTGCCGCGTAACGAGAAAGCCCTTGCAACCGCCGGGAGGCGCGAGGGGGCGTGCGCGGCAGCCGCTGTCCGCGCCAGGACAACGTGCCGATGGAGCCCCACCCGCATCGATATCAGCATCGAACGTGCCCAGGGAGCAGACATGGCCTCGTCCCCGGACGCCACGGCGTCCAACGGTTCCACACCCGAGACCCCGGAAAGCGGTTCAGCCGCCGACGGCCAGGACAGACGCGGACGGGTCCGGCTGCGCCGCGCCGCCGTGATGGCGGTACCGGCCACCGTGGTCGCCGCGGGACTGATGATCGCGACGGCGCAGGGCGCCCTCGGCGTCCAGTTCGCCATCTCCGGCATGCCCTTCACGGTCACAGCGACCGAGCTGAACGGCACCGGCTTCGAGCAGTTCGGCGGCCTCGACAACATGGCGGACGACAGCCCGAACGCCGGCGACACCGGCGGCCAGGTCCTCATCGTCACCTCGGCCATCAAGAACGCGACGCTCGACCACCTGTGCCAGAGCGTCGACCTGGGCGGAACGAACCTGCTCATCACCGCCGGCAGCGGGTCGGACAAGGTTCAGGCGACCGACCTGACCACCGACTCCACCGAGCTGTCGGGCAACGCCTCATTCAACAACATCGAGATCGGCAACGACGCCAGCACGCTCGACAAGGCCGGGGTCCAGGGTCCCAAGGGCGTGTTCAGCCAGCAGGCCGACACCGTGCGCATCGCGAACCTGCGCCAGACCAACTACGCGACCACAGCAGGGGTGTTCAAGCTCCCCGGTCTCAAGCTCCGCTTCAGCGACACAGGCTGCTGATGAGTGCCGAGACACAGGAGGAGGAGGCCCTGGACGTGCGGGAGACCTTCCGGCGGTGGCGCGCGAACCGCCCGTTCTGGGGCGGGCTGTTGCTCGCGCTGGGAGGGGCGGAGATCCTCCTCACCGAGAAGGCGTCGCTGAAGGTCGTCCTGCACATCGGGATGCAGGGCCTCGCGGGGTATCTGCTGCCGACGACGATGCTGCTGTGCGGTCTGCTGATCCTGTTCAACCCGGCCCAGCGGCTGTTCTACTCCCTGCTGGGCATCCTGCTGTCGCTCGGCACCTGGGTCACCTCCAACCTCGGCGGCTTCTTCGTCGGCCTGCTCCTCGGGGCCGTCGGCAGCTGTCTCGCCTTCGGCTGGCTCCCCGACCAGAAGCCGCGCAGGCGGCTGCTGCGGCGCGGGCACGCCTGAGGCGGGGGGAGAGAGAACGGCAGGATCTCGACCCCGGCTGGCCAGCCCGCATACATCAGGAAGGGGCAATTGTCCCCACGCGCAGGGAAGTTGGCACCGTACGCATCCGGCACCACCGGCGTCCCGGCGGTTCCGCGCCGTCGCGTAGCGTGACGCGCCGTATGCGAATCGGAGTTCGACTGCCGGGAGGTTCCCGATGGTAGATGCACGTCCTTTGGTGATCGACGCGACCGGACGCGACATCCATGGAGAGGCCGCCCTGATCCGCGCGAGAGGACCACTGGCCCGGGTGGAGCTTCCCGGCGGTGTGCGGGCCTGGGCGGTGAGCGGTCCCGAGCTGCTGAAGCGGCTGCTCACCGACCCCCGGGTGTCCAAGGACGCAGCGCAGCACTGGCCGTTGCTGGCGAACGGCACGATCACGTCCGAGTGGCCGCTGTTCGCCTGGGTGTCCGTGCAGAACATGTTCACGGCGTACGGGGGTGAGCACCGGCGCCTGCGCACGCTGGTCTCCAAGGCGTTCACCGCCCGCAGGACGGCCGCGCTCCAGCCGCGCATCGAGGAGATCACCCGGGAGCTGCTGGACCGCGTGGCCAAGGCCGGCCGCGGTGCCCAGATCGTCGACCTGCGCGAGGAGTTCTGCTATCCGCTGCCGATCCAGGTGATCAGCGAGCTGTTCGGACTGCCCGAGGACCGGGGCCCCGAGCTGCGCGAGCTGGTGGACAGCATGTTCGACACCTCCGCCGAACCGGGCGAGATGACGGCGGCGTACGAGCGGTTGCTCGTCGTTCTCGCCGAACTCGTCGCCGACAAGCGGAAGTCGCCGGGCGACGACCTGACGTCGGGGCTCATCGCGGCCCGCGACGACGACGACGGCGGCGCGCTCAGCGAACAGGAGCTGCTCGACACGCTGATCCTCATGGTCAGCGCCGGTCACGAGACGACGGTCAACCTCATCGACAACGCCGTGCACGCCCTGCTCACCCGGCCCGAGCAGCTCGCGCACGTCCGGGAGGGCCGGGCCGGCTGGGACGACGTGGTGGAGGAGACGCTGCGCGCGGACGCGCCGGTCGCGAGCCTGCCACTGCGGTACGCGGTCGAGGACATCGACCTCGCCGAACTGGGCGGCCCCGACGGCATCGTGATCGCCCGGGGCGAGACGATCCTCGCGGCGTACGCCGCCGCCGGACGTGATCCCGGACGCCACGGCGAGGACGCCGAGCTGTTCGACGTCACCCGGGCCGACAAGGAGCACCTCGCCTTCGGCCACGGTGTGCACCGCTGCCTCGGGGCTCCGCTCGGCCGTCTGGAGGCCCTGGTCGCCCTTCCGGCCCTGTTCGAGCGCTTCCCCGGGCTCCGGCTCGCCGTCCCGGAGGAGGAGCTGCGGCCGGTGGACTCCTTCATCTCCAACGGCCACCGGTCACTGCCGGTGCACCTCTCCTAGGGACGCGCCCCTGCGTCCGGCGGGACCCCGCCGACGGCCGGCGTGTCATCGGGCGCACCGGCGGCCCGCTCGGGCAGGGCCTGCCGCTCGGGCTCGGCGGCGGTCCGTTCCGAAGGGGCCGGGCGCTCGGTTTCGGCCTCCGCCCGCTGCGACGGGGCCGGGCGCTCAGGTACTGCGGCCGTTCGTTCCGGTGACGTCGGGCTCTCAGGTGCTGCGGCCGTCGGGTCAGGCTGGGCTGCGCGTTCCGGGGCTGGGGCGGCCGGGCGCTCAGGTGCCGCGGTCGTCCGGTCCGGCGGGGCCGGGCGCTGCGGGGCCCTGCGTCGCCGTTTGGGGAGGCCGCCGACCGTGGTCGTGCCGACGGGCGCCGCCGACCGTCGGGTGGGAAGCGGCGACGGTACGGACCCCGCCCTCCCGGCGGTCGGCGCGAGCACGGCCCGCGGGGGCGCCTCCACGGCCGGGACCGGTCGCGTGAGCAGCGCCGCGGGCAGGAACAGCACCGCCCGGACACCGCCCTGGGGCGACCGCTCGTCCACCGCGACGCTGAATCCGTAGCGGGCGGCGAGTACGCCGACGACGGCGAAGCCGAACCGAGGAGGATCACCGAGCCGGGTCACGTCCACCGGGTCGCCGCCGGTCAGCAGCCCGGCCGCCCGCTCGATCGCCCCGTCGTCCATGCCGGAACCGGCGTCGTCGACGACCACGCGGGCACCGTCGCGCTCCGTCAGGACGGTCACCTCGACGGTGGTGCCGGGCCGCGAGTGGCGGGCCGCGTTGTCCAGCAGCTCGGCGACGGCGAGGACCACCGGTTCGACGGCGCGGCCCTCGACGGCGACGTCTGCCTCGCCGTCGACCCGGACGCGCCGGTAGTCACGGACGCGGGAGGCGGCACCCCGCACCACCTCGGTCAGCGCGGACGTGCCGCGCCGCCGTCCGGGCCAGGACCCGCACAGGACGGCGATCGCCTCCGCGCGACGACCGAACTGCGCGTTGGTGTGGTCGATCTCCAGGAGGTCGCGCCGGATGCCGGGGTGGTCGTATCCGTCCCGCATCCCGGCGATGGCCGCCCGCTGCTCGTCGGCGAGGGCCTGGATCGAGCGCATCGAGGCCCTGAGCGCGGACTTCGCCGAACGGTCGGCGCGCGCCCTGGCGTGTCCCACCGCTTCCGAGAAGCGTTCGGCGACGAGGTCGAGCTGCTTCGCGAAGTCCGTGCCGGCCAGCCGCGCGTCGGGCGGGCGGACGGCGGGCCGGCCGGTGTGCCCGGCGCCCTCGTCCAGGTGCCGGTGCGGGGTGTCCTCCGGTGCGGGCAGTCGGAACTCGGCCAGCAGGCGCAGTGCTTCGTCGCGGGCGCGCAGGTCCCGGGAGAGATCGTCCGCCCGTCGGCGCTGCCGTCCGCTGATCCCGCGCTGGCGCGTCAGCAGCACGCCGACCGCGAGCAGGCCGGCGGTCAGGCACCAGGACACGGCCTCCGGTATCCGTTCGGTCATGGTCCTCAAGTCCTTTTGCGCAACGGCGCATCACTGGGGCAGAAGCAGGAAAAGTGAGGGGTGGGGCGCGAGTTGACGGGGCGGACGACGGTAGCCTCACGTCGGTTTTCGGGCTTTCCCTCGCGCGCAAGGAAGTTGCGCCCATGCGCACCGGCTGTGTGCTCTAGGCTGACTCCGCGTAACTGCCCTCACCCGTACGGGAGTCGATGGTGGCCTTGCCCACGGCGAACTACCTGGTGGAAGCCCGGTCGACGGGCTCGGTGGAACCGACCGAGCGGACCGACTTCTGGAGCGAGCACATCGGGTCGTACCAGTCCCGGATGGGCTACCGGTTCGGACGCACCGACGACTTCCGCGGAAGGACGGTCCGTCAGCGTACCGAGGTGTATCAGCTCGTCAGATTCCGGTCGGACGAGATCGAGTACAGCAGGACCGCGCGGCAGATCCGCGAGGACCCCGACGGGGACTACCGGTTGCTGCTTCCGCTGACCGGGCAGATCGTCCTGCGCCAGAACGGTCACGAGACGCGTCTGGCACCGGGGACGGGCACCCTCGTGTCGTTCGGATCGCCCTTCCAGTGTCTCCAGGACGCCTCTACCCAGGCGTTCGTCCTCACGATCCCGGCCCGCGAGCTGGACGGCCCGCTGAACCGCAGGTCGCCGCTGGCCGTCGGCCTGGATCTGAGCAGGGGCCTCGGCCGGGTCGTCCGCTCGATGATCGACGGTCTGTACGCGGAGCGCGAGGACCTCGACGACTGCCAGTTCAACGCCGTGTCCGACCGTGTGGTGGAGCTGCTGTGCATGCTCACCACCGGTGACGACCGGCCCGACGGCGCCGGCCGGCTGACCGACGTGGAGGCGGTGGTGCGCCGCCATGTCCGCGAGCACGCGGCCGATCCCGGTCTCACGGGTACGTCCATGGCCCGCGCCCTGGGCTGGTCGCTGCGCCAGATCCAGCTGGCCCTCCAGCGCGCGGGCACCACACCCCGCGACCTGATCCGCGAGGAGCGGCTGCGTCTGGTCCGCGAACGGCTCCGGTGCGGCGACTGCGAGCATCTGACGATCACGGATCTGGCCTACGCCTCGGGATTCTCGTCGGCGAGCACCCTGAGCACCGCCTTCCGGCAGCGGTACGGGGTGAGCCCCCGGGAGATGCGCAGCGGCGTCCGCGGAACGTGACCCGGGCGGCTCCACGCCACCGACACCGACGCCGACGCCATTGCCGGTACCGGTACCGGCACCGGTCCCCTTCGCAGGGCCTCAGGCGGAGGGCGCGGGACGGCCGGCCCGGTGAGGCGGGTGGGGCGGCGGCTGGGGTGTCAGCCGGTCCAGGCCCTTGCGGTCGTAGTAGCGGGTCATGGCGAACCCGAAGACGAGGGCGAGCACCGCGCCGACGCCGATCATGAGCCAGGCGCGGCCGAGCCCGGCATCCGCCCGGGCGTCGAAGAAGAGGATGGCGCGCACCCCGTCGCTGAGCTGGCGCATGGGCTCGAAGACGGACAGGAAGCGGTAGAAGCCGGGGACGGCCTGGAGCGGGACGGTGGCGCCCGAGGAGGGCAGGCCCAGCACGATGAACACGAACATGGACACGAGCTGCCCGATCCCGCCGAACGCCGCGTTGATCGCCTGGACGCCCAGTCCGACGGCGAGGCTCGCGCAGTAGGAGTAGATCCACAGCAACGGCAGATGGGTGGCGTCCATGCCGAGGATCGCGACGGTGGCCAGCATGACCAGGGAGACCGTGAGCACGGTGATCCCGGCGGTCATGACCATTTTCAGGAGGAGCGTCTGGGTACGGCTGATCGGGACGGTCGGGCGGCGGGTGTGCCAGGGGCCGATCTCGTTGTCGGCGTAGCCGAGGGCCGTGTCGACGCCGGTGCTGATGAGGTTGCCGCCGAGGAACCCGGCGAGCACCAGGAGCAGGGTGTAGTAGAACGCGCTGAGTCCCAGGCCGCTGTGCGCGCCGATGGGGTGCCCGATGCGGGTGACGACCTGGACGGGGTCGGCGAGGAGCAGCCGGGTGGTGGAGTCGGCCCGCGCGGTCACCGGGGACGACGTCAGCTGTTTCCCGATGGTCACGGAGGTCTGCTGCGCCGCGGCCGTGGTGATCCGGCCGGCCAGCGACGAACCCAGGCTGCCCACACCGGGGTTGGTGAGGACCGTGATGGTGGGCCGGACCGTGGCGTTCGCCGTGGTCAGCGCGGTCAGGGAGTCGGTGAAGTCCGCGGGGACGACGAGGGCTCCGTAGATCTTGCCGGAGGAGAGCTGGTCCTGGGCCTGCGCGCGGGTGAGCCGGCGCCAGCTCGCCGCTCCCCCGGTGCCGTTCGCGGCGATGGCCGCGGTGACCTGGGTGCCCACGTTCTGCCGCTGCCCCGGCGGCGGTTTCCCGGTGTCCTCGTTGACCAGCCCGATCGGCAGATGACGCAGATGACCGTTCGGGTTGACGATGCCGCCCATGTAGAGCAACGACAGCAGCAGCGCGAGCAGGCCCGTCAGCACGGTGGGCAGCAGCCACAGTTTCGGGCGGCGCAGGAGGGTCGCGGCGCGGGCCTGGGCGGGGCGTCGAGTGGCGTCACCGGCGCCCGCGTCCGCTGTGTCCCGGGGCTCCTCGGCGCCGTCGTCCGCGGGGTGGTTGCTGTCGGCGTCCATGGTTCTCCGTAGGTTCCGGGGCGGTACGGGGCGGCGCTGGGCGCGCGGCCCCCGGCCGGGGAGTCCGGGACCGCGCGTGAGGTCAGGATCGGGGGTCCGCGCGGGTCACGGACGACGACTCGCCGTACCCGGGACGCCGGCCCCCGGCTTCACCCCGGGCGGCGGCCCCCGGCTTCACCGGCGGCGCTGCACACCCCGGCCGCCGGGCGGCGTCGCACGGCTCCGCATGCGCGCACCCACCGGCGGCCCTGACCCAACCCTTCTCGGCGCCCCTCCCGGGGCCGGATTCTGCGGTCGCGGGGGCGCCCTTCGGGTCGTACGTTCGTCAGCGCGGTCGGCGTCTCCGGCCGTGTCGCCCACACGGTGGTCCCGCTTCCTCTCCCGGACACCGTGGCGTCACACCGAACGGGAACGTTTTCCCCGTCCCCGTTGCATCGCCTCGGATCCGTCCGTCCGTAGCCGGGCGTGACGCGGAAGGACGTCGTGCGCCGTGTCCCTGCCCCCGCTCGAGAGCCTCCCCACTCCCGCCCCGGCCACCGCCACGGCGACAGCCGCACCCGTACCCCCACCAGCACCCGGTGACGGGCCGTGCGTCACCCGATCGGACGCCGCCACCCGCCTGACCTCCCTCACCCGCCTCACGTCCCTCAACCGCCCCGCCCGGCTGGTGCTGGCGCTGCTGCCCCTGCTGATCATCGGAACGTGGGCGGCGCTGGACCGGAGCGCCTGGCACGACGGCGCCGCACGACTGGCGGACGCCGACCCCTGGTGGCTGCTCTCGGGCGTCTTCTTCACCTTGCTGGGGTGGGTGGTCGCCGCGTGCATCCGGCAGGGTGCCCTGCCCGAGAGGCTGCCGCCCGGCCTGCTGCTGGCGTCACAACTGGCCGCGGGCGCCGCCAATCTCGTCCTGCCGTCGAGCCTGGGCGCGCACGCGGTGACCCTGCGGTTCCTCCAGGGCCGGGGCATCCCGCTGGCCCGCGCCACCGCGTCGCTCGCCCTGTACTCGCTGGTCAAGCCGGTGGCGAGGATCCCGGTGCTGATCGTCTTCCTGGTGGCCCTCGAGGACACCCGCAGGCTCGGCGGACTCGTCCCGGACAGCCGGACGCTGCTGCCGGTGGCGGGTGGCGTGGCGCTCGCCCTCGCGGCCGCCTGTCTGCTCCTGGCGGTCGTCCGCCCGCTGCGCCGCCCGTCCCTCGGCTTCCTGCGCACCGCGCTGACCGATGTACGGATCCTGCACACCCGGCCCAGCCGCGTCCTCGCACTGTGGGGCGGGTCGGCCGCCGCCCCGGTGCTCCAGGGGACGGTGATCGCCTCGGTCGGCTTCTCGCTCGGGCTGCCGCTGTCGTGGGCGCAGGTGGTGTTCGCGCTGCTGGTAGCCAGTACGGCGGCCGGTGCCGTCCCCGCGCCGGGCGGGATCGGCCCGGTGGACGCGGCCCTGGTCTTCACGATGGCCGCGCTGGGCGCCCCGATGACCCTCGCGACGGCCACGGTCATCACCTACCGCGTCCTGACGGTCTGGATCCCCCTGCTCCCCGGCACCCTCCTCCTCTCGGCCCTGGTCCACCGAAAGGTGCTGTAGGACCACGAACGCCTGGGCCGACCAGATCAGTTGATGCGTCGAGACCGAGCGTCCAGGGCGACAACCAGGGATCCCGACCCTTCGGCCAGATAGTCGTGTCCCGGAAAGTGGTCCACATGAAGGTGGTCGCCCTGATCCGCCTCCAAAGCGAAGCCTTCGATGTTCTCGGCAAGGAGGGAAAGGGATTCCAGGCCGCCTTCAACCGTCAATGACTCACTGTCCCCGGCGGAGGAAATCCTGATCTTCCCACTCGCTTGGCGAACGTCGATCCGCGCCAAGGATCTGCCGTAAGGAGCCGGATCCGACACCTTCGCGAGCACGGCTTCCCCCTCCCCCCTCCGCAGCTTTCGCCCCAGAGCCAGCAGCTCGGAGGGGCTTCCGGACAGCTCCAGTTCCTCTGTCGAATCGCCGCGCAACACCTTGAGCATGACAACTCCCTCAGCAGGCGCTCCCCGCACGACTGCTCGTGCGGGGAGCGCCTGTGTCCGGGCTCGGGTGGGCCGGACCCGGATCCACGTCCAGGGCCGGTGTCGGGTCAGTTCTCGTCCGGTGTCAGCCGGAGGGAGATGCTGTTGATGCAGTAGCGCTGGTCCGTCGGGGTCGGGTAGCCCTCGCCCTCGAAGACGTGGCCCAGGTGCGAGCCGCAGCGGGCGCAGCGGACCTCCGTGCGGACCATTCCGTGCGAGCGGTCCTGGATCAGCTCGACGGCGTCGGAGTCCTTCGGGTCGTAGAAGGACGGCCAGCCGCAGTGCGACGCGAACTTCTCCGTGGAGGTGAAGAGTTCGGCGCCGCAGGCACGGCAGGAGTAGACGCCCTTGGCCTGGGTGTCGGTGTACTCGCCGGTGAAGGCGGGCTCGGTGCCCGCCTTGCGCAGCACCGTGTACTCGGCCGGGGTCAGCTCCGCGCGCCACTGCTCGTCCGGCTTTTCGATGTCGTACGACATGAAGCTCAACCCCTCACGTTCAAGGAGGCCCCTGGAGGGCCACGGTCACTCGGCCAGGCGGGCGAGGATCTCCGGCCCGAGATCCGTCACGTCGCCGGCGCCCATGGTGAGAACGAGATCACCGGCCTTCGTCATTCCCGCGACGACGGACGGGACCTCGGACTTGTCGTGGACCGGCGTCACCTCGGCGCCCGCGGTCCGCGCGGCCTGGATGATCAGCTCGCTGGTGACCCCGGGGATCGGGTCCTCGCGGGCCGGGTAGATGTCCAGGACGACGGAGGCGTCGGCCAGCGACAGGGCCTCGCCCATCTCCTTGCCCAGCTCCTGGGTGCGGGAGAACAGGTGCGGCTGGAAGACCACGAGGATGCGGCCGGAGGCCCCGGAGCGCATGGCCTCCAGGTCGGCCGTCATCTCGGTCGGGTGGTGCGCGTAGGAGTCGATGACCTGGACGCCGGCCGCCTCGCCCTTGAGCTGGAGGCGGCGCTTGACGCCGGTGTAGGAGGCGAGCGCGGGGGCCAGCTCGGCGGCCGGGATGCCCAGCGCGGCACCGGCGGCCAGCGCGGCCACCGCGTTGTGCGCGTAGTGGCGGCCGGGGACGGAGACCGTGAAGGTCAGCTCGGCGCCGTCCAGCAGGACCGTCACCTCGCTCTTGAGGCCGTGCGGGACCACGGACAGCACCCGCACGTCGGCGTCGGCGGCGTCGCCGTACGTCACCACGCGCACGTCACGGCCGGCGAGGCGCCGGGTCAGCTCGCGGGCGCCCTCGTGGTCCGCCGAGATCACCAGGGTGCCGCCCTCGGTGACACGGCCGACGAACGTCTCGAAGGACTCGTAGATCTCTTCCATGGACGCGTAGTTGGCGTGGTGGTCGAGTTCGACGTTGAGGATGATCGCGACCTCGGGCGCGTACTTGTGGAAGCTGCGGTCCGACTCGTCGGCCTCGGCGACGAAGATCTCGCCCTCGCCGTGCAGGGCGTTCGAGCCGGGGGCGTCGAGGTCGCCGCCGATGGCGTACGACGGGGCGAGGCCCAGCGTCGACAGGGACACGGCCAGCATCGAGGTGGTGGTCGTCTTGCCGTGGGTGCCGGCGACGGCGATCGGGCGGAGCCCGTCCATCAGGCGGGCGAGGGCGTCCGAGCGGTGGACGACCGGGATGCCGAGCTCGGCTGCGCGGGCGAGTTCCGGGTTGTCCGCGCGGATCGCGGAGGAGACCACGACACAGGTGGCGTCCGGGGCGAGGTGGCCTGCCGCGTGGCCGATGTGGACCGTCGCGCCGAGCGCGCGCAGCGCCTCGGCGGTGGCGGACTCCTTCGCGTCGCTGCCCGCCACCACGGCTCCGCGCTGGGCGAGGATCTTCGCGATGCCCGACATCCCGGCGCCGCCGATGCCGATGAAGTGCGGTCGGTCCATCGCGGTAGGAAGGCCGGGTGCCATGCGTGTTTCTCCCCAAGATCCGGTACGAAGGTGGGCGCGCTCTCCCGAGGGGAACGCGGGCCCAGCCTATTGGGTGCGGCGGACCACGCCTCACAAGGGACACCGGGGCGCCGCGCGCGGGGCCGGGGGCCGGGTCACGCCTTGCTGTGCGAGAACAGCTTCAGGACCGGTACGCCCACCTTGTGCCGGGCCCGCGAGGCCCAGTCCCGGTGGAAGAACTCCTCCACGTAGTGGGGGTCGGTCAGCACGATGACCTCGTCGGCCTCCACCTGGTCGACCAGGGTCTTCAGGGCGTCGAGGGGGTGGTCCTCGATCAGCCGGCCCTCGGCGGTGCTGCCGGACGCCCGCAGCGCCACCAGCGACACCTCCAGCGCCCGCTCGCCCTGGCCGGCGGCCTCCTCGCCCTCGGGCGTCTCGCCCTCGCGGGCCGCCTCGTCGATCTCGCCCATCGCGACGTCGTCGATGGCCCGCAGCAGCCGGTCCGCCTGGTCGCCCCGGGGCTGGAGCAGTACGTGGAAGGCGACCGTCTCGTCACCGTGCAAGGTCGTGACGAACTCCACGTCGGCGGACGTCAGGGCCTTCTCGATCATCAATACGCTCGTGAACACGACAGGCGCCCTTCTCGTCCGTGGGCCTCCCGGCCCCCTGCGGAAACCATCCTGCCCCGTAACAACACGGGTACTGCGCGAATTAGTGTGCCCGGGCGAAGAGAAACGGAATCTAGGATTCCGACTGCCGTTCAGGTCGACGGTAGCGGCTGTAGAGGAACCCGGCCTCTTCCAGCAAGGACGCCAGTTCGAACCGCTGGGGAACCGGCACCGAGGGCCCTCCGGCGATCCGCTGGGCGTCACCCGCCGCGAGCATCGGGGACAGCGTCACGCACATCTCGTCCAGGACGCCGGCCGCGATGAACTGGCCGAGCAGCCGGGGCCCGCCCTCGGTGAGCAGCCGGGTGTGCCCGAGGTCGCCCAGGGCCCGTACGGCACGGGCGGGCTCGATCCCCGCGCCGTCCCCGGCGATCACCACCCGCGCCCCCGCATGCTCGGCCGCGGCGACGCGTTCCGGGGCCGCCGCGGCGCCGGTGAGCACCAGTGTGGGCACCAGGGGCGAGGTGAAGAGCGGCAGCGAGAAGTCCAGGTCGAGGCTCGCGGTGACCACCGCGATCGCGGCCGCGGGGCCCTGCCCGGCGGCCTCACGCCGGGCCGCGAAGGCCTCACGCGCGCGGGCCGGCCGGTAGCCCTCCTGCCGGACGGTCTCCGCCCCGACGACCACGACGTCCGCGAGCCCCCTGAGGACTCCGAAGATCCTCATGTCGGTGGCGTTCGAGATGGGCTGCGAGCGCCCTTCGTGCTGGGCTGCGCCGTCGAGGGTGGACACCATGTTGGCCCGCAGCCAGGGCGACCGGACGCCGGGGTAGGCATAGGCGTCGGCCAGCTCCCCGAGCTCCCACTCGCGCTCCGTCACATCCGTCCCGGAGACCTCGGCGGAGGCCTGGGCTGCTGTTTCATAGGTCACAGGGAACAGGCGTCGCATGACGTGCAGTGTGGCACGGCGCATAGAGTGGGGAACCGTGTCGTCCACCTCCACCGCCTCCGCGATCGACCCGATAGCCGAAGCGGCCCCGCTGTCCCTGTGCGCCCGCGAGCCGCACGTCCCCGCCGACCGGCTCGTCGCCGAGATGGTGCCGCCGCCGCGCTTCGACTCGGTCCGCTTCGCCACGTACATCCCGGACCCGAACCAGCCCAGCCAGACCGAGGCCGTCGGCATCCTCGAAGGGTTCGCCGCGGGACTCGGCGGAGCGCACGCCGTGGGCGCGCCCAAGCGCAGGCTCTTCGGCCGCGGCAAGGCCCAGAAGACGCCGACGGGCCCCCGGGGCGTCTATCTGGACGGCGGCTACGGCGTCGGCAAGACCCATCTGCTCGCCTCCCTGTGGCACGCGACCCCGGCGGAGCCCTCGCTCAAGGCGTTCGGCACCTTCGTGGAGCTGACGAACCTGGTGGGCGCGCTCGGCTTCCAGAAGACCGTGGAGACCCTCTCCGGGCACCGCCTCCTGTGCATCGACGAGTTCGAGCTCGACGACCCGGGGGACACCGTCCTCGTCTCCAGCCTGCTCGGCAGACTGGTCGACGCGGGCGTGGCGCTCGCCGCCACCTCGAACACGCTTCCGGGCAAGCTCGGCGAGGGCCGGTTCGCCGCGGCCGACTTCCTGCGGGAGATCCAGGGGCTGTCCGCGCGGTTCCGTCCGCTGCGCATCGACGGCGAGGACTACCGCCACCGCGGGCTGCCCGAGGCACCGGCCCCGTTCTCCGAGGAGCAGGTCACCAAGGCCGCGTACGCGACCGACGGCGCGTCCCTCGACGACTTCCCGCACCTGCTCGGACACCTCGCCCGCGTCCACCCCAGCCGGTACGGCGCCCTCACCGACGGGATCGCGGCGGTGTGCCTCACCGACGTCCAGCCCGTCCCCGACCAGTCGACGGCGCTGCGGCTCGTCGTGCTCGCCGACCGGCTGTACGACCGCGAGGTACCCGTCCTCGCCTCCGGGATGCCCTTCGACCGCCTGTTCAGCGAGGAGATGCTGAACGGCGGCTACCGCAAGAAGTACTTCCGCGCGATCTCCCGGCTGACCGCCCTGGCCCGCGACGCGAAGGGCCTCGTGGAGGGCCCGAAGGCCTAGGACCACAGCGGTACGAACCCTTCCCGGCGGCCCGGCGGCATCCGCGCCCCCGCGACGTAGAGTGGAATTGCCAGACAAACTGGGCGGCTCGGAAGGGGGTCGTCATGGTCCAGGAACTCGTCGTGGCGATCACGGCGGCCTTTTCCGCCTCGGTGGTCTACGTCGCGGCCGGCGCCAAGGTCGTCAAGCAGTACGAACGCGGGGTCGTGTTCCGGCTCGGGCGGCTGGCGGGCGAGGTCCGCTCCCCCGGGTTCACCATGGTCGTGCCGTTCGTGGACCGGCTGCGCAAGGTCAACATGCAGATCGTGACCCTGCCGATCCCGGCGCAGGAGGGCATCACCCGGGACAACGTCACCGTCCGCGTCGACGCGGTCGTCTACTTCCGGGTCGTGGACGCGGCGAACGCCATCGTCCAGGTCGAGGACTACCGCTTCGCGGTCTCCCAGATGGCACAGACCTCGCTGCGGTCGATCATCGGCAAGAGCGACCTGGACGACCTGCTCTCCAACCGCGAAAAGCTCAACCAGGGACTGGAGTTGATGATCGACAGCCCCGCGATCGGCTGGGGCGTGCAGATCGACCGCGTCGAGATCAAGGACGTGTCCCTGCCCGAGACGATGAAACGCTCCATGGCCCGGCAGGCCGAGGCCGACCGCGAGCGCAGGGCCAGGATCATCAACGCCGACGCGGAACTTCAGGCCTCCAAGAAGCTGGCGCAGGCCGCCGAGGTGATGTCGGAACAGCCCGCGGCGCTCCAACTGCGCCTGCTCCAGACCGTGGTGGCCGTGGCCGCCGAGAAGAACTCCACCCTCGTGCTGCCCTTCCCGGTCGAACTGCTCCGCTTCCTGGAACGCGCCCAGGCCGGTCAGCAGCCGGTCCAGCCGCAGCAGGCCACGCCGCCCTCGGTGGACCGGCAGCCCGGGGTCGACCCCGTCGAGCCCCCCGTCACGCCCGAACGGCTCGGCAGGACACTGGGAGCGCTCGGACTCCCGGAGGCGTTCGCGGACACGGACGGGCTGGACACGGACGGGCTCGGGATCCCGGACACGTTCGGGATCCTCGGTGAGCCCAGGGTGCCGCTGGACCCGGAGGGGCCGGAGGGTTCCCGGAGCCCCGACGGGTTCGGGAACGGCACCGTCCCGTCCGGGAACGGAGCAGGCCCGTCCGGGAACGGCGCGGCCCGCCCGTCCGGGACGGCGGAGGAACCCGCGCAGCCGGAGACGCCTACGAGCTAGGGCGTGACCGCGACGTCCCGCCCGCCCGGCGATGCCCGGCACGCTCTCCCGGGCCTTTCGAGCAGGGGGCACCCGAGGCCCCGCAGAACCCCCGGTCACCGTAGAACCGCTGCCGCTCCGCGCGACCCGGCACCAGCCCCGTGCGGGTGACTTCGGGACCGTGTACGGGCGGCACACCCGATGAATGACCGGATCATCACACTTATCTGTCTACCGTCGCACGGTGACCCTCTCTGTACGGAGCATCGCCGTGACCTGCGCCGTGGGAGCCCTCGGCGCCGCTCTCGCCGCGTGTGGCGGCCCGGCCGGTCCGGCGGCGGCCCGTCGCGGGCACCACGCGCCCGCCACCGCCTCGGCCACCTCGGCCGCGAGCACCGGCACCGCACCCTCGCGGCCACCCACCCTCGCGCCCGGCCCCGCCGGTCTGACACCGGTCTTCGAGAACGGGCCGCGCGCCCGGGACAAGGCGGTCGCGCTGACCTTCGACGCGGACATGACCGCGGACGAGGGGGCCCGGGCCGCGGGCGGCGAGCACTTCGACAATCCGCAGCTCATCGCGACGCTGCGGAGGTTCAAGGTGCCGGCGACCGTCTTCATGACCGGACGGTGGGCCGACGAGTACCCGCGGGAGGCGAGGGACATCGGGCGGGACCCGCTGTTCGAGATCGCGAACCACTCGTACAGCCACTACGCCTTCACCAGCGACTGCTA
The DNA here is from genome assembly GCF_042725875.1 of Streptomyces sp. NPDC127038. Lineage (NCBI taxonomy): Bacteria > Bacillati > Actinomycetota > Actinomycetes > Kitasatosporales > Streptomycetaceae > Streptomyces > Streptomyces sp. NPDC127038. The sequence goes on from NZ_JBHXDQ010000036.1 coordinate 35,956, forward strand.
CGGGCTGCCGACCGTGCCCGAGGACCGGATGCGCGCCGACGTGGAACGGGCGTACGCCGCGTTCAGGAGAGCGGGGGTGCGGGACGCCATGCCCTACTTCCGTTTCCCCGGCGGGTGTTACGACCGGCGCGCGCTGCGGGCGCTGAGCGCGGCCGGGGTCACCGCCGTGCAGTGGGACGTCGTGAGCGGGGACGCGTTCGCGACGGACGCGGACGCCGTCGCGCGACAGGTCCTGGACGGTGTCAGGTCCGGGTCCGTCGTCGTCATGCACTGCACCCGCAGCGCGGCGCCCGTGACGGAGCGGGCGCTGCGGACGATCGTGCCCGAACTGCGCCGCAGGGGCTTCCGCTTCGTGAAGGTGTCCCAGCTGATCGGCGCCGCCGACCGGTGGCACGGGCCGTCCCCGCGGCCGGCCCGCTCCTCGCCCTCCGCCGTTCCCCGCTCCTCGTAAGCTGGCGGCATGAGCGACGACAGCGGCACGACGGGTGCGGACAGGCGGGCCGGGGACTCCACCGGCGACCCGGCGGGGCCGGGCGGGCCGCCGTACGCGGAGTGCGTGCTGTGCCGCGAGCCGACCGAGTACCCGGAGTCGCGCAAGGGGATCACGCTGTGCCCCGTCTGCGAGTGGCAGGAGGCACAGCGCACCGCGTGCTCGGGCTGAGCGGCGCCGGTGCCGGTGCCGAACCCCGGCGGACCGTCCGTCCGGGGCGGATCTTCCGCCTGGCAGACTGGGGGCGTGAGCAGCGACGACCCGACACCCGCCGACGGCAGCCCCTTCCGTGACGAGCCCACCGCACGCGACGAGGCGCCGCAGTTCGTGCTGCCCCTGGTGGTGCACATCGAGAAGGCCGCTCCCCCGGAGCGCACCGACGCGCTGGAGACCTCGGCGCGGGCCGTGCTGACGATCCTGAGCGACGAGCGTTCCCTCGGGGACGGCGTCTGGGCGCAGGCCGTGCGGGACTGGCAGGACGCCCGGATCCGCAAGGTCGTACGGCGGGCGCGCGGGGCCGAGTGGCGGCGGGCCGAGGCGCTGCCCGGCATCACCGTGAGGGGGCGCTCCGCGGAGGTACGGGTCTTCCCGCCGGTGCCGCTGGACGGCTGGCCCAAGGACCTCGCGCGGCTCCAGGTCTCCGGTACGGACCTCGACGATCCGCTGCCGCCGGGGCCGGCCGATCCGGCGGCGCCCGTGCTGTGGCTCAACCCCGAACTCGACATGTCGGCCGGGAAGACGATGGCGCAGACGGGCCATGGCGCCCAACTGGCCTGGTGGGAACTGTCGGAGGAGGAGCGGACCGCGTGGCGCGAATCCGGCTTCGCCCTCTCCGTACGCATGGCCGATCCGGCTCACTGGCGTGAACTCAGCGTCTCCGACGTGCCGTTGGTCCGTGACGCGGGCTTCACGGAGATCGCCCCGGGACTGACGGTCGCCGTCGAGGGCCACGACCGGGTCGCCGCCCTGCCGAGGCACACGGCGGATCCGGCGGGCTGACGGCCCGGTCTCAGTCGGCCAGGGTGGTGGCGAGTTCCGCGGTGACGCGGACGAGTTCGGTGTCCGGCTCGGCCAGCAGATGCTGGAGGGTGCCGCGATGGGCGCGTACGGCCTGACGGGCCTCGCGCTCCCAGCCCACCCAGTTCTCACGGCGGTTGAGGAGCTTGGGGTAGGCGGCCGCCGTGCGTTCCCACTGCCGGGCCTCGGCGATGTCCCTCAGCAGCTGGATTATCTGGACCCGGCAGGTGACCTGGGGCAGTTCGGCGAGTTCCCACAGGAAGGGGACGGTCGCGGCGGTCGCCTGCTCCACCACGAATCCGAACTGGCAGATTCGTTCCCTCAGGTCCTGGAGGGCCGCCCTGGCCGTCGCGGCGTCACCCCAGGCGACGGTGTTGAGCAGGAAGGGGATGGCCTGCGCCGATCCCTTGGAGTCCTTGATCTCGTCCCATGAGACGCGTTCCAGGTTCCTGAGTGGTGTTGCCATTTCCGCTCCCTCCGAAGGCGTCGGACAGTGACAGGTGCGCGGGCGGGCCACCAGGCCCCTCCCGGACGATCACGCTCCGCGCGGGAGCGGCTGAACCGACGTCAGCAAAGGCCTCTGGTAACGAGGTTGACGCCACGGCTATTATCCACGCTGACAGCGTCTTCGTGCAATTGCACGAGAAATTGCATGAAGCCGGAGAGAGTCATGGGCCACGTGAGGTCCGGCCGGAACCGCGACCGGGCGGGGGACCGGGCGCACATCTGGTGGAACGTCAGCAAGGAGAGTGCGTTGGTGCCATCAGTGCCGAACGGAGTGCGGGCCAGCTCGCTGGGCGCCTCCTGGATCAAGAGCAGGCACAGCAATGCCGAGGGCAACTGTGTCGAGGTGGCCTCCCTCGACGGTGGCGGCATAGCGGTGCGCAACTCCCGTGACCCCGACGGTCCGGCCCTCGTCTACACCCCGGCGGAGGTGGCCGCGTTCCTGGCCGGGGCGAAGGACGGGGAGTTCGACCACCTGCTCTGAGCAGGCCTTTCGCCGCCCCGAACTCCATTGAAACGGAAGGCCAGTTGTCCACTTCTGTCTCCCGCTGCGGCAGAGTGCGGAGCAGTGCGATAATTTTGGCTGCCTTCTGCCGGTCGACAGGGAGTCAGGATGTCCGTCGAGTCACCCCGCACCTCCCGTCTCGAACCGTATCTGAGCCGGGAGGAGCCCGCTCCCACTCTGCTGAAGATGCTGGTCGGCGTTCAGCTGGCAGGCGCCCGCGAGGACGCCGGCCTCTCCCAGGAACAGGCGGCGCGCTCCCTGGGGTTCAGCGCGGCGAAGCTGTCGCGCATAGAGGCGGGCAAGGGCCGCAGGCCTCCCACGGAGACCGACGTCCGCGCCCTGCTCGGCCTGTACGGCACCGAGGACTACGAGGTGTCGGTCCTGCTCCGCCTGCTCAAGCGCGCGGGCGAGCCGGGGTGGTGGCAGCGCTACGACAAGCGGCTGATGCCGGAGTGGTTCGACCGGCTGGTGGGACTCCAGGAGGCGGCCACCACCATCCGCACCTTCGAGATCCAGTACGTTCCCGGCCTGTTGCAGACCGCCGAGTACACCCGGGCCGTGGTGGAACGCGGACTGCCGACGGCGCCGGCCGCCGAGGTGCAGCGCCGGGTGGAGCTGCGGATGCGCCGACGCGAGCTGCTGGACCGGATGGATCCCCCGTATCTGTGGGCCGTCGTCGACGAGTCGGTGCTGCTGCGCGTCCTGGGCAGCCGTGAGGTGATGCGCGCCCAGCTGGAGCATCTGATCGAGATGGCGCAGCGCCCCCATGTGGTCGTGCAGGTCGTGCCGTTGGACGTCACCAACGCCTCGGCGCCGGCCATCCCCGTCACCTATCTGCGTTTCGGCGGCGTCGAACTGCCCGACATCGTCTACCTGGAGCACATCAGGAGCGCCAACTTCCTGGAGGACCGGGACGAGACGGAGGAGTACCGCGTGGTCCTGGACCGCCTGGCCGACGAGGCCCTCAGTCCCCGGGCCTCCCTGGCACTGCTGCGCTCCACGATGGAACAGCGGTACGGCGCGTCCCGCTGACCGGCCCGGACGGGCCCTGGGGCGTGTCCTAGCGGATCCGGCCGACCCCGCCGAACTCGATCCACTCCTGGGTGAGCTGGCGCGGCACGACGTCGGTGTCCGGGCGCCAGGTCGACACCTCGACGAGTCCGGGTTCCAGGATGTCCATGCCGTCGAAGTACCCCTCCACGTCCTTCTCCTGGCGGACCCGGCCCCAGTGCCCCTGCGTCGCCTTGTCCATGAAGCCGGTGACGAAGTCGCGGACCTCGGCGTCCTCGCTGACGAGCTGGCACATCACCATGAAGCTGCCGGGCGCGAGCCGTTCGGCCACGCGGCGGATCACGGGGACGGGACCGTCGGTGTCGCTGTCCGGGATGCAGTGGAACACCGAGTTGAAGAGCACGGCCACCGGCTGCGAGAAGTCGATCAGCCGGCGGGTGTCGGGGTGGGCGAAGATCTCCTCCGTCTGCCGCAGGTCGGCGTGGATGACGGCGGTCCGCTCGTTCTGGTCCAGCAGGGCCCGGCCGTGCACGAGCACCATCGGGTCGCTGTCGACGTAGACCACCCGGGAGTTCTCGTCGACCGCCTGGGCGACCTGGTGGACGTTGTTCTGGGTCGGCAGACCCGATCCGTGGTCGAGGAACTGCCGGATCCCGTACCCGTCGGCCAGGGTCCTGACGACCCGCTGGAGGAAGCGGCGGTTGTTCAGCGCGAGCGCGCGCGTGCTGGGGACGACCTTGTCGAGCTCTTCGCAGGCCGCACGGTCGGCGGCGTAGTTGTCCTTGCCGCCGAGGTAGTGGTCGTACATGCGCGCGGCCGTGGGCACCGTGGCATCGATCGACGTGGACAGCTGCTCGCCAGGCTGCATCGTTCCCCCAGATCCGTGTCGGCCGCCCTGACCGGCCCGACCGGCGATCCATCTTAGGGAAGCGGAAGTTGGCGTTGCCAGCCCCGAACGAGGGACTGAGGAGGGCTTTCGGGCCAAGTTGCGCCCCCGCGTCCGGCGGGGTGGCCCGAAACGGCCGGTGTGCGGACAGGAGGGCGGCCCGGCACGGAAGGCCGGCGGCCCGGCACGGAACCTCAAATGTTGCTCTGAACGTCCGCCCCGGTGGGTTCGGTCCCGGTCCGCGGGGCCATGACTTGGTCACGCCGGTGCGCCGGCCGTCGTGGGGAGCGACGCGGAGCGGGTGCGGCCCGGGCGGTGACGGAGGAGGGGACATGCGGGAAGCGGGACGGCTGGGTACGGGAATCGGGTGGCGGCCGGAGATCGCCGGGGCCGTGGAGAACATGCCGGGCGTCGACTGGGTGGAGGCCGTCGCGGAGAACCTGTGCCCCGGGCATCTCCCCGAGTCGCTGCTGCGGCTGCGCGCGCGGGGTGTCACGGTGGTGCCGCACGGGGTCTCCCTGGGCCTCGGCGGCGCCGACCGGCCCGACGAGGCGCGGCTGACCGCGCTCGCCGAACGCGCCGAGGCGCTGGGGTCCCCGCTGGTCACGGAGCACATCGCGTTCGTCCGGGCGGGCGGCCCGCTCACCGCGTCACCGCTCCTCGAGGCCGGCCACCTGCTGCCGGTCCCGCGCACCCGGGACGCGTTGCGCGTCCTGTGCGAGAACGTCCGGGCGGCTCAGGCCGCGCTGCCCGTCCCCCTCGCCGTGGAGAACATCGCCGCGCTGATCTCCTGGCCGGGCGAGGAGATGACGGAGGGGCAGTTCCTCTACGAACTCGCGGACCGCACCGGCGTACGGCTGCTCATCGATGTGGCCAACCTCCACACCAACCACGTCAACCGCGGCGAGGACCCCGCCAAGGCCCTGGGCGAACTGCCCGTCGAGGCCATCGCCTACGTCCATGTCGCCGGGGGCTTCGAGCGGGACGGCGTATGGCACGACAGCCACGCCCATCCCGTCGCGCAGCCCGTGCTGGACATCCTCGCCGACCTCGCGTCCCGGGTGAGCCCGCCGGGTGTCCTCCTCGAACGCGACGAGAACTTCCCCGAACCGGCCGAACTGCAAAGGGAACTGGCCACGATCCGGGAAACGCTGGAACGGGCGGGAGCAACGGCCCGGGAGACGCCGGAACCGGCGGGAACCACGGCCCGGGCGACGGGAGGGAGTGCCGTGACCCCGGCCGCCGGCCGGGTCGCCTCCCCCGCACCCGCCGGACCGCCGGCGCCGGCAGCCGGTCAAGGGCAGGAGACCCGACCGGCGGCGCACACGGTGACCGGGTCCGCGGAGCCGGGTGGCCTCGCTCCGGTCGGGGACGAGGCGCCCCGCCAGCGGGTGGCGCTGGCGCAGGCCGCCCTGCTGTCCGCGCTCGTCGCCGGGACCCCCGCGCCCGAGGGCTTCGACCGCGTCCGCCTCGGGGTGCAGGCGCGCTCGCTGGCCGCCAAGCGGGCGGACGTCGTGGCGAAGGTGGCCCCGGAACTGCCGGAGATCCTCGGCGACGGCTACCGGCCGGCGTTCCTCGCGTACGCGCAGCGGCGTCCGATGACCGGCGGCTACCGCCGCGACGCCCTGGACTTCGCCGAACACCTGCTGCTCACCGGCCTCCCGGAGGACTCCGGGACACGGCGGCTGCGCGACTGGTGGCTCGAACGCTCGGGCCCGGCCCCGCTGTCCAGGCGCCCCGGGGCCCGGCTGGCCCGCGCCACCCGCAGGGCCCTGCTGCGCCACTGACCCGGGGCGGCGGGCCGCCTCGCCCCGCGCGGCTCACCTCACGTGGACACGCGCGACCCGCCCCGGCCCGTGAAGTGTGCCCGGGATAACACCGCCCCGCGAGAAGACCGGTCGAGCGCCCCGTTCCAGCCGTTTCGCGGCGGTATGACGTGGGCGTGGGCCACCGCAACCGGCGTCCCGCGCCCTCGGCCCGGGCCCGTTCCCCCCGTACGGCGGTCGGCGTAGCGGGCGCGGTCGCCCGGCGGGACGCACCCGGAGGCCACTAGCGTGCGTGCCGCAACAGGAGGCACCATGCGATCCGACAACCGCTCAGGACACGTCGGCGGCACGGGAATCATCGTCACCGTCCTGCTCGTGACCCTGGCCGTGCTGGTCTTTCCCGTCTGGTCGTCCGCGGACCGCGCACTACCCGGGCCGGTCGCACTCGACACCCCCGACACCCGGAGCGTTCCGGCGCCGTACGGTCCGCTGTCGGGCCTGGACCGGGAGTTCGTCACCGGGGAGCGGCTGTCCGGCCTCTGGGAACTGCCCGCGGCCCAGCAGGCCCAGCAGCGCGGCACCACCCCGGCCGTACGGACGGCGGGCCTGCGCCTCGTCGAGGGGCACACGTTCCTCGACGCGCGCGTCCGCAGCGTCGCCGCGCGGCTCGGGGTCGATCTGCCCAACCAGCCCGACGGACGGCAGCGCCGGTGGCTGTCCGCGCTCGGCGCGGCCCACGGCACGCGGTACGACGTGGAGTTCGCGAGCATCCTGCGCGCGGCGCAGGGGCGGACCCTCACCCTGGTCGCCCAGGTCCGCGCCTTCACCAGGAACACGCTCGTACGCGAGCTCGCCGACGACGCGAACACCATCGTGCTCGGCCACATGAGGGCACTGGAGGCGACCGGCTACGCGGACCCCGACGCACCGGTCTGATACGGAACGTCACATACCGGCAACGGCTCCGTCCCACATAGTGAGTGGAGCATGGCGCCCGCCTCTCCCATCGCATAGAAAAACGCCATGTTCTGGGTCCTTCTCCTGCTCATGGCCTGGGCCGCGGCCTGCGTCTCCTGCACCCGGCTGTGTCTGGCCGCGCTCCGTGCCGCCTCGCTCGACGCCGACGCCGGGCGCGGGCACGATCTCACGCTGTACGAGGCCGCGTTCCTGTCCGGCGGCCCGGCCCGGGTCGCCGATCTGACCCTGGTGTCGATGGCCCGTCAGCGCCGGCTGCTGCTCGCGCACACCGGCTGGGCCACGGTCGTCGACCCGTGCGGGCGCGACGACATGGAGCGCTCGGTCATCGGGGCCATCGGGCCCGAGGGCCAGTCCCGGATAGCGCCGCTGCGGGCGGCGACCGCCGCCACCGACTCGGTGCGCCGGCTCGCCGACCGCCTGGTCGCGGCCGGTCTCGCCGTCCCCGACGGGACCCGCACCACCGTCGCCGGGGCCGTCCGCCAGGTCCAGGGCGCCGCGGCCGCGGTCCTCGCGCTGGGCGTCGCGGCCCTGCTGCTGCCGGGCCAGACCCCCGGCAGCGACGTGCCCGTGGCGGTCTGGTTCCTGCTCCCGCTCATCCTGACGGTGAGCTGTCTCGCCATAGCCCGGATCGAGGTGCACCCCTGCACCCGCTGGGCCTCCCCGGCCGGGCAGCGGCTGCTCGGCACCCTGGCCCGGCACTCCGACGTGTCCGGCGACGACCGTACGTATCTCACCTCCGTCGCCGTGCGCGGCATCCGTGCCGTCGGCGAACCGGAACTGCGGGCGGCCCTCGCCCACCGGGACCGCGACACCACGTGAGACGCAAGGGGCTCACTGAAGGGGCGGAAGGCGCCTTCGGGGGCGCATAGGGGTCATTGGGGCCGACACCGGGCGGGCGGTGCTTTACTTCGCCGCCCGCCGAACGAAGCATCCTTCTGTCGCTGCCGCGCGCTGAAGGGATTCTCGATGAGAGCTGCCGTCCTCCACGGAACCGCGGGGTCCCTGCTCCTGACGGGCCTGGTCGCCGCTCCGGCGGGCGGCGCCCCGGCCTGGCCCGGCCCGCTCGGATCCGCCGAGACGCGCGGCACCGCCGTCGCCGCCGAGCGCGCCGCCGCCGCGGGCATCCGTTTCGGCACGTGCCCGAAGGCGGAGCACCTGCCGTCCGACGTCCGGTGCGGCACGGTCACGGTGCCGCTCGACTACGCGCTCCCCGACGGCAAACGGATCAGACTGACCGTCAGCCGCGTGCGGGCGACCGGGAAGGACCCGCACGACACCGGGCACAAGGTGCCGCGCCAGGGCGCGCTCGTCTACAACCCCGGTGGTCCCGGCGGCTCCGGCATGTTCTTCCCGCTGATCGGCTTCCTGCCCGAGTGGAAGCGGATCGGAGCCGCCTACGACCTCGTCGGTTACGCCCCGCGCGGTGTCGGCCGGTCGGCGCCGCTGTCCTGCCGCGACCCCCGGCACCCGCCGAAGCCGCTCCTCCAGTCCCCGACGGTCCCCTCCGAGTCGTACAAGAAGGCGCGGATCGCGGAGGCGAAGGCGTACGCCCGCGGCTGCGCCCGGCGTTCGGGCTCCGCCCTGCGCCACTACACCTCGCTCGACAACGCCCGTGACCTGGACGTGCTGCGTGCCGCGCTGGGCGAGCGGAAGCTGACCTTCATGGGCGCCTCGTACGGAACGTACTTCGGTTCGCTGTACGCGACGCTGTTCCCCTCGCACGTGCGCCGGATGGTCTTCGACTCGGCGGTGAACCCCGACCCCGAGAAGGTCTGGTACGGGAACAACCTGGACCAGTCGGCGGCGTTCGAGGTCCGCTGGGCGGACTTCCGCGCGTGGATCGCCCGGCACCATGCGGTGTACGGGCTCGGCCGCACCGCCGAGGAGGTGCGGCGCTCCTTCGAGAAGGCGCGGACCCGGCTCGCCGCCTCACCGGCGGGCGGCACGGTGGGCCCCGCCCAGCTTCAGGGCGCGTTCCTCCAGGCCGGGTACTACGACGACTACTGGCCGCAGCGCGCGCTGGCCCTGTCCGCCTATCTGAAGGGTGATCCGAAGCCGCTGATCCAGGTGGCGGGACCGCATCCGGAGGCGGCCGCCGAGCAGGAGAACAGCAGCGCGGTCTACACGGCCGTGGAGTGCAACGACGCGCCCTGGCCGACCGACTGGCGGGTCTGGGACCGCGACAACACCCGGCTCGCGCGCGTCGCCCCGTTCGAGACCTGGGACAACGTGTGGATGAACCTGCCGTGCGCTTACTGGTCCGCGCCCCGGCAGAAGCCGCTCGACGTCAGGACGCTGCCCGGGGAGCTGCCGCCGACGCTGATCCTGGCCGCCGAGCGGGACGCGGCGACGCCGTACGAGGGGGCGAAGGAGCTCCAGCGGCGGCTGTGGGGCTCGGTGCTGGTCACCGAGAACGGCGCCGGCACCCACGGGATCGCCGGCGGCCCCAACAAGTGCGTCAACGGCTACCTGGACGCCTACCTCCTGGAGGGCCGGCTGCCCGAACGGAACGCGGCCTGCGCCCCGCACCGGGAGCCCGTACCGCCGCCGTCCGCGAAGCGCGCGGCGCGTCGGGCGTCCTGAACGGAGCCCGGGGAACGGGAGAGGCGGGCGTCCCCGTGGGGGCGCCCGCCTCTCGCCGGTACGGGACCGTCAGGTCTCACCGGAGCCGGGACCTTCGGGTCTCGGCGATACCGGGACCGTCAGGCGAGACCCGCGACCAGGTCGGCGACGTCCTTGCGGCGGCCGGTGTAGAACGGGACCTCCTCGCGGACGTGCATCCGGGCCTCGGAGGCACGCAGATGACGCATGAGGTCGACGATGCGGTAGAGCTCGTCGGCCTCGAAGGCGAGGATCCACTCGTAGTCGCCGAGCGAGAACGAGGCGACCGTGTTCGCCCGGACGTCGGGGTAGCCGCGGGCCATCTTGCCGTGGTCGGCGAGCATCCGGCGGCGGTCCTCGTCGGCCAGCAGGTACCAGTCGTAGGAGCGCACGAAGGGGTAGACGCTGACGTAGTCGCGGGGCGTCTCGTCGGCGAGGAACGCCGGGATGTGCGAGCGGTTGAACTCGGCGGGCCGGTGCAGCGCCATGTTCGACCAGACCGGCTCCAGGGCGCGGCCCAGCTTGGTGCGGCGGAAGAGGTTGTACGCCTCCTGGAGCTGGTCGCTGGTCTCCGCGTGCCACCAGATCATGACGTCGGCGTCGGCGCGCAGGCCCGAGACGTCGTAGGTGCCGCGGATCGTCACGTCCTTGGCGGCCAGCTGGTCGAACAGCTCCTGGACCTCGTCGGCGTAACCGGAACGGTCCTCGGGGAGCACGTCCTTCAGCTTGAAGACCGACCACAGGGTGTAGCGGATGACCTCGTTCAGGTCCTTGGCCAGCTTGCCCTTGTTGGGGATCCTGCCGGCCTCGGTGGTGGGGGCGTCGTCACTCATGGTTCCTATTCTCCTGCTCCGCCGTGCAGACTCTGCACCGGGTTCGCGGTGAGCTCCTGCACACCGCGCGCGTCACCGCCCAGCCGGTCCACCGCGGCGTACGCGCTCGCGATGCAGGCCGGGATGCCGACGCCGTCGTACTGCGCGCCGCACACCGCGAGGCCGGGCAGCTTGGCGACCTCCTCGCGGATGCGGGCCACGCGCGCGTGGTGGCCGACCGGGTACTGCGGCAGACCGTCGTCCCAGCGGGTGACGCGGGTCTCGACCGGCTCCGCGTCCAGGCCGGTGGCCTCGCGCAGGTCGTGCCGGGAGACGTCGACGAGGTCGGCGTCCGCCCGCTCCAGGATCTCCGTCTCGCCGTACCGCCCCACGGAGGTGCGCAGCACCAGCAGGTCCGGGTCCTCGTCGGCGATCCAGCCCCATTTGCGTGAGGCGAAGGTCGAGGCCTTGATCGTGCGGCCGTCGACGGGCGGCACCAGGAAGCCGCTTCCCTCGGGCAGGGTGACGCCGGTACGGCGGTAGGCGAGGGTGACCAGGGCCATGGAGGCGTACTCGACCGTGCGCAGTTCGGCGGCGGCGCCGGGCGACTCGGCGCCGAGCAGCGCGGCCGTGGCCGGGGCGGGGACGGCGACGACCACCGCGTCGGCGCGCAGGACGCGGTCACCGGCGACGACCTGCCAGCCCGCCGGTTCCGTCCGGCGCAGTTCCGTCACCGGGGTGCCGGTCAGGATCTCGCCGCCGCGGTCCGCGACCGAGCGGGCCACGGCGAGCGGCAGCCGGCCGACACCGCCCTCGACGCCCATGAAGACCGGCCCGGTCTGTCCGGCCGAGGCCGCCTTGGCCTGGATCTCCCGGACCGCTTCCGTCAGCGAGTCGTGGGTCCGCGCGGCCTGGAAGAGCTGCGGGACGGCCGAGCGCATCGAGATGCGGTAGGCGTCGCCCGCGTAGACCCCGCCCAGCAGCGGTTCGACCAGGCGGTCGACGACCTCGCGGCCGAGGCGTGCGGCCACGTACTCCCCGACGGCCACGTCGTCGCCGACCTCGGTGCGGGGCAGTTCGGCGTCGCGCTCGATACGGGCGAGGCCCTCGTCCGACAGGACGCCGGCCAGGGCGGCGGAGGTGCCGGGCACGCCCATCACATGGCCCTTGGGCATCGGGCGCAGCGCGCCCCGGGTCCAGATCGAGGCGGTGGCGGTGGCCGGCGGCCTCAGGCTGTCCGCCAGGCCCACCTCGCGTGCCAGGTCCACGGCCTCCGGGCGGCGCGCCAGCATGGACTCGGCGCCGAGGTCGACCCGGACGCCCGCGATCTCCCCGGGAAGCAGCTTGCCGCCGACCCGGTCCGAGGCCTCGACGACCGTCACGCGCGCGCCGCGCCCGAGCAATCGGTGCGCGGCGGCCAGCCCGGCGATGCCGGCCCCGATGACGACGACGTGCTCCGTGTCCGTATGCGCTGCGCTCATGGCTCCACCCTCTCAGACGGCGTCGGCCCTCCCGCCAGGGCCATGCGGCCCCTTCGAGTCCCGACCGTGACCGCATCGGGACCGTGGGCCGCCAACGTCCGGTGCCGCTCCGGCGTCGAAGGACCGTCAGTCGTCACCACCCTGGGGGTAGTCCCGCATGCGCACACACAGTCCCGGACGTCCGGTCCGGTCCACGTCACCCGTCCGGTCCGGCTTCTCCGCGGCGCCCGTACGTCCCGGCCGCCGGGTCCGGGTCCTGTCGGGGGTGCTCCTCGTCGCCGCGCTCGCGCTCACGGGGTGCGGCGCCGGCTCCACGGGGGGCTCGAACGACAAGGCGGCCGCGGGGAGCGCCGGGGACGCGAAGGCCGCCCCGGCGGAGCGGGCGGACTCGGGGGCGGCGGGCAGCGCCGCGTCGAGCGACCGCCGGACCGCCGCCCCGCCCAAGGCGACCGTGAGCAGCATCATCCGTACCGCCTCCCTGACCGTCGTGGTCAAGGACGTTCCGCGGGCGCTGGACGACGCCCGTACGGCGGCCGAGGGCGCGGGCGGCTACGTCGGCGACGAGACCACCACCCGTGACGCGCACGACCACGAGCGCACGCGGGTGGTCCTCCGGGTGCCCTCCGAGCGGTACGACGCGGTGCTCGCCGGTCTGGCGGGCGCCGGCAAGGTCGTCTCGCGGACGGCCAAGGCGCAGGACGTCACCGACCAGGTCGTGGACGTGGACAGCCGCGTCAAGTCGCAGCGCGCCAGCGTGGCCCGGGTCCGCGAGCTGATGGACCGGGCGCAGAAGATCAGCGATGTGGTCGCGCTGGAAGGGGAGTTGAGCAGCCGGGAGTCCGATCTGGAGGCGCTGCTTGCGCAGCAGGCGTCGCTGAAGGACCGGACGAGCCTGGCCACGATCACGCTGACGCTGTCCGAGACGCCGGTGCGGAAGGCCCCGAAGAAGGACGCGGACCCGGGCTTCCTGGACGCGCTCTCGGGCGGCTGGGACGTACTGGTCACGGTGGTGCGCTGGCTGGCCCTGGCGGTCGGGGCGGTGCTCCCGTTCGCGGTGGTGCTCGGCCTGATCGCCCTGGCGTGGCTGCGCGGGGTGAGCCCCCGCCTTCGGCACCACCGGAACCCGGCACCGGCTTCGGGCCCGGCCTCCGTCCCGGCTCCTGCCCCGGCCTCCGTCCCGGCTTCGGGTCCGGTACCCGTCCCGGCGTCGCGCCCCGCTTCCGTCCCGGCATCGGAACCGGCTCCGGGCCCCGCGTCCGGCCCGGCCTCGGGAGGGGTGGATCCGGCTTCGGCGGGCGGCGGGGAAGACTGAAGTGCCGTGCCCCCGTAGCGTGTTCGCATGAGCATCAGCGGCGCGGGCGGCACGGAGAATACGGGCGGGGCACGGGAGCGGCTGGTCGTGATCGGGGGTGACGCGGCGGGCATGTCCGCCGCGTCACAGGCGCGCCGGCTGCGCGGTCCCGGCGAACTGGAGATCGTCGCGTTCGAACGGGGCCACTTCACGTCGTACTCGGCGTGCGGCATCCCGTACTGGGTGGGCGGCGACGTCCCCGAACGCGACCGGCTGATCGCGCGGACGCCCGAGGAACACCGGAAGCGTTCGATCGACCTGCGGATGCGTACGGAGGTCACCGAGATCGACGTCGCGGGCGCGCGGGTGCGCTCGCGGGACCTCGAGACCGGGACCGAGGCGTGGACGCCGTACGACAGGCTCGTCGTCGCGACCGGCGCCCGTCCGGTCCGCCCCGAACTGCCGGGGGCCGACGCGCCGGGGGTGCACGGTGTGCAGACGCTGGACGACGGGCAGGCCCTGCTCGACTCGCTGGCGGTGACCGGGGGCCGCCGTGCGGTGGTCGTCGGCGCGGGCTACATCGGCGTGGAGATGGCCGAGGCGCTCATCAACCGCGGGTACGAGGTGACGGTCCTCAACCGGGGCACCGAGCCCATGTCCACGCTCGACCCGGACATGGGACGCCTGGTGCACACGGCGATGGAGGGCCTCGGGATCACCATGGTCGGCCGTGCCGAGGTCACGGGATTCCTCACGGGTGAGGACGGCCGGGTCCGCGCGGTCGCCACCCGGGACACCACGTACCCGGCGGACGTGGTGGTGCTCGGCATCGGCGTCCGCCCGGAGACGTCGCTGGCCCGCGCGGCCGGCCTGCCGCTCGGCGAACACGGCGGGCTGCTCACCGATCTGTCGATGCGGGTGCGCGGCCACGAGAACATCTGGGCGGGCGGCGACTGCGTCGAGGTCCTCGACCTGGTCTCGGGCCGCGAGCGGCACATCGCGCTGGGCACCCACGCGAACAAGCACGGCCAGGTGATCGGCTCCAACGTGGCAGGCGGCTACGCCACGTTCCCCGGGGTCGTCGGCACCGCGGTGAGCAAAGTCTGTGATCTGGAGATCGCCCGCACCGGACTGCGCGAGAAGGACGCGCGGCGGGCGGGCCTCAGGTTCGAGACCGTCACGATCGAGTCGACGAGCCGGGCGGGCTACTACCCGAACGCCGCCCTCATGACGGTGAAGATGCTCGCGGAGCACCGCACGGGACGGCTGCTCGGGGTGCAGATCGTCGGCCGGGAGGGCGCGGCGAAGCGCGTGGACATCGCGGCGGTGGCGCTGACCGCGGGCATGACGGTGGAACAGATGACGATGCTGGACCTCGGCTACGCGCCACCGTTCTCCCCGGTCTGGGACCCCGTCCTGGTGGCGGCCCGCAAGGCGGTGGCGAAGGTACGCGCGACAGCGGGGTGACGGCCGGACCGGCCCCGCCGCGGTGACGGGCGGCCCCTCTTCCGGAGTGGCAGGCGGACCCGCACCCTCCGGGGTGACGGGCAGACCGGCCCCGCCGGGGTGACGGGCGGCCCCCCGTCCGGAGTGGCAGGCGGACCCGCACCCTCCGGGGTGGCAGGCGGCCCGCCCCGCCGGGGTGGCGGGGCGGGCCGAACGGGCCGGTACGTCCGCGGCGGGGGCGCCGTCGACGGTACGTCCGTCGCGGTACGTCCGTCGCGGGTCCGGCTTCCGGGGTGCCCGCTACGCGGACTCGTTGCCGGCCGATCCGTTGATCCGGTCGATCGCCTGACGGGCCTGCTCGGCGGGCGGCCGGGGCGGCAGCGAGGAGACCGAGGCGGCCGCGGTCACCGCGGGCGCGGTCTGGGCCGGCTTCGCGTGCGCCGCCGGGCGGGAGGACCGCAGACGATGGCTGACGGCCTCGTCCAGCGTCACGGGCCGCTGCATCCGGGCCGCGAGCCGCCCGGCCTCCTGGCCGAGCGCGGCGACGTCCTCCCAGGGGAGGTGCAGCACCAGGGCGATTTCCGCCTCGCCGTCGGGCAGGGCATGCATCGGAGGAGTAACTCGGTCGCTCATGGCCTGTGTCCTCACGTCTTCACGTCGTCGCGTCGTCGTACCCCTCGCGCCGTGGGCGCGGCGCGGGGGGCTGAGAAGACATACGGCCGCAGGGGCACATGTGTTCAGTGCGCCCGGCGGGAACCGTTCCGGCGCCCGGGCGGGCGGGGCACGGACCGGGGCCGGCGCTGCGCGGATTCACCCCGCGCCGCGAGGGCAGTAGTTCCTCGTGGTCATTCCCGTCCATGACGTGAACCCGGTGCGGCGCACGCCCTATGTGACGTACGCGCTGATCGCCGCCAATGTGCTCGTCTTCCTCTACACCCCCGGTCTCGCCGGATCGGTGGCGGGCGACAGCGCCCTGTCGCAGCTGTGCCATCTGCACGCGTTCATCGACCACTACGCCGTCGTGCCGCAGGAACTGATCCACCATCGGATGCCCCGACTGGTGCCCACCGGCGAGGTCGGCGGCGGCCCGAACGGGCCGGGCTGTCTGCTGGGCCCGCCGGACTACGACAAGTCACCGCCGCTGTCGGTGCTCACGGCGATGTTCCTGCACGGCGGCTGGCTGCACCTGCTGGGCAACATGCTGTTCCTGCTGATCTTCGGCAACAACATCGAGGACCGGCTCGGACATGTGCGCTTCACGCTGTTCTACGTGGCCTGCGGCTTCGCGGCGGCGTACGGCTTCGCCCTGGTGAACGAGGACTCGGGCGCTCCGCTGATCGGCGCCTCGGGGGCGATCGCCGGGGTCCTCGGGGCGTATCTCGTGCTGTATCCGAGGGCCAGGGTCTGGGTCCTGGTGCCGTTCCTGGTGTTCCTGCCGCTCCGGCTGCCCGCGTGGCTCGTGCTGGGCTTCTGGTTCGTGCTCCAGGCCGCCTACTCGTCCGGCGCGGCGGCGCCCGAGGCCGGCACCGTGGCGTACGCGTCGCACGTCGTCGGGTTCCTCGCCGGGATGCTGCTGGCCTGGCCGCTGCGTCCGGGCACCCCGCCACCGCCCGAACCGCGCCGTCTGCTGTGGGGCAGACAGGCGCGGCACGGCTGGTGAACCGGCGGCCGGCGGACCGTACGCGGACCGGCGGGTGACGGCTGCTAGCGGGCCGTCTGCGTGTGGACGTACTCCACCAGACGGCTCAGCACGTCGGGGTCCATGCTCGGCATGACACCGTGCCCGAGGTTGAAGACATGGCCCTCCAGACCGGCGGCGGCGTCGAGCACCTCGCGGGTCTTCGCCTCGACGGCCTCGGTGGAGGCGTAGAGGACCGCGGGGTCGAGGTTGCCCTGGAGCGCCTTGCCGGGGCCGACGCGGCGGGCGGCCTCGTCGAGCGGGACGCGCCAGTCGACACCGACCACGTCCGCGCCGGCCTCGCCCATGAGGCCGAGCAGCTCGCCGGTGCCGACACCGAAGTGGATGCGCGGCACTCCGTAGGAGGCGACGGAGTCGAAGACCTTGGCGGAGGCGGGCATCACCGAGCGGCGGTAGTCGGCGGGGGCCAGGGCTCCGACCCAGGAGTCGAAGAGCTGGACGGCGCTCGCGCCGGCCTCGATCTGCACCTTGAGGAAGGCGGAGGTGATCTCGGCGAGGCGGTCGAGCAGATCGGCCCACAGCTGCGGGTCGCTGTACATCAGCGCCTTGGTGTGCTCGTGGTTCTTGGACGGGCCGCCCTCCACGAGGTAACTCGCGAGGGTGAAAGGCGCGCCCGCGAAGCCGATGAGCGGGGTCTCGCCGAGTTCGGCCGTCAGGAGCCCGATCGCCTCGGTGACGTACCAGACGTCCTCGGGGGTCAGATCCCGGAGCTGGGCCAGGTCGGCGCGGGTGCGGATCGGGTTCTGGACGACCGGTCCGACGCCCGGCTTGATGTCCAGGTCGACGCCGATGGCCTTCAGCGGGACCACGATGTCGCTGTAGTAGATCGCGGCGTCCACGTGGTGCCGGCGGACCGGCTGGAGGGTGATCTCGGCGACCAGGTCGGGCCGCGCGCAGGACTCCAGCATGGGGATGCCCTCGCGCACCTTGAGGTACTCGGGCAGTGAGCGGCCGGCCTGCCGCATGAACCAGACGGGCGTGTGCGGCACGGGCTCGCGCCTGCACGCCTTGAGGAAGGCGGACTCGTACGTGGCTGTCGGCTGCTGCCCGGCGGGGCTGTGGTTGGCGCTCACGACGGAAAGTCTCCCACGGTTCACGGACGCCCCGGCCCCGGGCCCCGGTGCGCCCGCCGCCCCGGCCCGGGTGCCGCGGACAGCATGTCCGCACGGCGGTGTCCGCGTGGCGTGATCCGGACAGGGGTCCCACGCACGGGTGTCTCTCCCTGCGCGCGGGCTCCGTTCCCCTTAATCTTCCCGGCATGGCTGCGGCTCAGGGACGACTGTCGGACGGCGCTGGCGGAATGGACGACGCGAGGGAGAAGAAGGAGGGGGACAGGAATGCGGCGGACACGGCCCCGTTGCCCTTCCGGGCGGCCGTCGAAGCACTGCGGGCCGCCCGGCTGAGGCCGGACATCGAGATCGACCCGACCCGACCACCGCAGCGCCTGGCTCCGTACGCGTACGCGCTGGAGGCCGCGGTCGTCGCCGACGACGAGGACCTGGCCGACGGCCGGCTCGTCCTGCTGCACGACCCGGCCGGGCACGACGCCTGGCAGGGCTCCTTCCGCCTGGTGACACTCGTCCGGGCGGAGCTGGAACCGGAGATGGCCGCCGACCCGCTGCTCCCCGAGGTCTGCTGGTCGTGGCTGACCGGCGCGCTCCAGGCCCGCGGTCTGTCGTACGGCGAGCCGAGCGGCACCGTGACGCGCGCGAGCTCGCACTACTTCGGCGGGCTCGCGGAACGCCCGGCCGCCTCGCAGATCGAGATCCGCGCGTCGTGGACGCCCCGGGAGGGACTCGGCGGCGTACCGGACACGGCCGCGCACCTCGCCGGCTGGTGCGACCTGCTGTGCCAGGTCGCCGGACTGCCGCCGGTGACCCCGGGTGACGCCTCGGTGGTCACCCTGCCGCAGCGCCGGGGACCACAGTCCCGCTGACCCCCGTGAGGGCGCGCGCCGACGCGCGCGCCCTTTCCTTTTCCTTACCGGCCGCGTCTCGATACGACCACTTTCGGCCGCGTATTGACGTGGAACGACTCCGAACGACCCGGAACGACTCGGTTCGATCTTCGGATGATCGATCGCTTGTCCGAATTGAACGGATTGTTACTCACCCCATCGTGATCATTCTCTAAAGGTCCACAGGTTTGATGCCGAAGACGTCTGTGACCTTGAAAGCACGGTTCGTCCTGGCTCGCCCCCCCCAGAGCCGGTCCCGTCCCGCCCCCCAGGAGGCCTGGTGTCCGTTCTCCTCGAGCAGCCCGCAAGCCTGGTCGCCTACCGCCCGAACAAGCCGACCGCCATGGTGGTCGTGGCCGACCCCCGGGTCCGTTCCACCGTCACCCGCCATCTGTGGGCGCTCGGAGTGCGCGACGTCATCGAGGCGTCGTCCGTCGCGGAGGCCCGTCCCCGAATCGGCAACCCGCGTGACATCTGCGTCGCCGACGTCCATCTGCCGGACGGTTCCGGCCTCACCCTCCTTTCCGAAACCCGAGCCGCGGGCTGGCCCAACGGCCTCGCCCTCTCCGCCGCCGACGACATCGGCGCCGTGCGCAACGCCCTCGCGGGCGGCGTCAAGGGCTATGTCGTCACCGGCACCCGTACGAACGTCGGGCTCCCCACCCGGCCCGGCGCCGCGCCGATCGGCTCGGCCGCCGCCCGTATGCACCGCCGCCCCCCGGGTGCCCCGAGCCACCCGGGCGGCTACCGCGAACTGTCCGGACGAGAGGTCGAGGTCCTGCGACTGGTCGCGGAGGGCCAGTCGAACAAGGCCATCGGCGTCTCCATGGGCCTGTCCGCCCTGACCGTCAAGAGCCACCTCGCCCGGATCGCGCGCAAGCTCGGCACGGGCGACCGCGCCGGAATGGTCGCGGTGGCCCTGCGGACCGGAATCATCCACTGACCCCTCCGCACCCCGCCCCTCCGTCACACCCCGGCACGACCCCCCAGACGCCCCGACGCCCCGCCCCCGGCACCGGGTGGCCCCGGGCCTCCTGACCGCTTCCCCTCGCGAGTGAACCGCGTCTTGCCCTCACCTGACTGGTTTACGACCATCCGACGCCCGTCGACGGAACGTTCCGTCGACGGGCGTTGTCCATACACGGATACCCTTGACAGGTGACCGACGCCCAAGAGACCGCAGCAGACAGCTCACTGCGAACCACCGGAGGCGGCCCTCCGGACGACGTCGAATCGGCGCCGACCCCTTTGCTGGAGCCCCGAGAAGGCATCCCGCCGGTGATCGCCGACGAAGCGGCGCTCGCCGAGGTGATCGCCGCCTTCGCCGCCGGTACCGGCCCGGTGGCCGTCGACGCCGAGCGTGCGTCCGGGTACCGCTACGGCCAGCGCGCCTATCTGGTGCAGCTGCGCCGCGAGGGCGCCGGCAGCGCGCTCATCGACCCCGTCGCCTGTCCCGACCTCTCCGCACTCGGCGAGGCCGTCTCGGGGGCCGAGTGGGTGCTGCACGCCGCCACCCAGGACCTGCCCTGCCTCCGCGGCATAGGCATGATCCCCACCACCCTGTTCGACACGGAGCTGGCCGGGCGCCTCGCCGGGTTCCCCCGCGTGGGTCTCGGCGCCATGGTCGAGAGCGTCCTCGGCTTCGTCCTGGAGAAGGGGCACTCCGCCGTCGACTGGTCGACCCGCCCGCTGCCCGAGCCGTGGCTGCGCTACGCCGCGCTCGACGTGGAGCTGCTGGTCGACCTGCGTGACGCGCTGGAGAAGGAGCTCGACCGGCAGGGCAAGCTGGACTGGGCCCGGCAGGAGTTCGACGCCATCGCCCAGGCCGAGCCCGCGCCGCCGCGCAAGGACCCCTGGCGCCGTACGTCCGGGATGCACAAGGTGCGCCGCCGCCGGCAGATGGCCGTCGTACGGGAGCTGTGGGAGACCCGGGACCGGATCGCGCAGCGCCGGGACATCTCGCCGGGCAAGGTGCTCGGGGACGCGGCGATCGTCGAGGCCGCGCTCGCCGTACCCGCCAACCTGCACGCCCTGGCCGCGCTGAACGGCTTCGGGCACCGCATGGGCCGCCGTCAGCTGGAGCAGTGGCAGGCCGCGGTCGACCGCGCGAAGGAGCTGCCGGACGCCGAGCTGCCGCAGCCCGGGCAGCCGGTCACGGGGCCGCCGCCGCCGCGGGCCTGGGCCGACAAGGACCCGGCGGCCGCCGCCCGCCTCTCCGCCGCGCGCGCCGCGGTGTCGGCGCTGGCCGAGCGGCTGAACATGCCGCAGGAGAACCTGATCACGCCGGACACCGTGCGGCGCGTGTGCTGGGAGCCGCCCAAGACCCCGGACCCGGAGTCCGTGGCCGAGGCCCTCACGGCCTGCGGCGCCCGCCCCTGGCAGGTCGAACTGGTCACCCCGGAACTGGTGACGGCCCTGACGGTGAAGACGGCCTGACCCACCGGGCCCGCCGAGGCGGGGGAACGCCTGGCCGGGCCAGGGGACGCTCCAGACCTCCGGTCCACCGGGACGAGCCCACGACGCAGCCGTCCCGCTCCGCTGGGGACCGGGCGCCTCGGGCCTCCGTAACCCGTCCGGGCCCTCCGGGCCGGCAAGGGCCCGCGGCCTCCGCGAAGCCCGACCGGACCGGAAGCCGCCGCGTCCGGCGCGTCGGTCCTGGTGGTGTGCGCCGGTGCGCGGTGGCTGACCCGGTCGCCGGGTCGGTGCGCCGGGCGTGCGCCCGTACGCGGTGCGCGCTCCGCGCCTTCGGCTCACTCCAGGTCCTCTCCCCACCTCGGAGGGCCCCACGTACCCCCGGCGGTCCGGTCCGGATCGCTCGATCCCCCGCCGGACGGGCCCCCGTCCGGAATCGACCCGTCGAACGGGCGTCGAGATCACGCCAAGATCCTGGGGCTCCCGGCGGAGAGGCCCGCACACCCGGAACCCCGGCCCTCGGGCCCCGTCCGAACGGCGTCGTGGCAGGCCGGGGAGCCGGGGACCGGTCGTCCGCGACGGCGGCGATCACCGGCGTCGGCACAACGCGCCCGGGCGACGGGCGGGCGCGGGACCCGCGCGCGCGAGCGGCCGGGCCGGATCGTGCAGGCCTTCCGGATGTGACCTTCGCCGCTCCCGCGCCCGGGACTGGGCAGGCTGGTTACTCGTAAGTAGCATGGGTGCTGAGCGCGCGCTCAGGCGTGTGTCCGCGCAGCAGTGCCATCCCGCATCTGGAGGAGAGCCATCGTGCCTCGTACCGTCAGGGACGTCGTCTTCGTCGACGGCGTCCGCACCCCGTTCGGCAAGGCGGGCCCGAAGGGCATCTACCACGAGACCCGCGCCGACGACCTCGTCGTGAAGGCCATCCGGGAGCTGCTGCGCCGCAACCCCGGTCTTGACCCCAAGAAGATCGACGAGGTCGCCATCGCCGCGACCACGCAGATCGGTGACCAGGGTCTGACCCTGGGCCGCACGGCCGGCATCCTCGCCGGACTGCCGCAGTCGGTCCCCGGTTACTCCATCGACCGTATGTGCGCGGGCGCGCTGACCGCCGTCACCAGCGTCGCGGGCTCCATCGGCTTCGGCGCGTACGACGTCGTCATCGCCGGCGGTGTCGAGCACATGGGCCGTCACCCCATGGGCGAGGGCGTGGACCCGAACCCGCGCTTCGTCAGCGAGAAGCTGGTCGACGAGTCCGCCCTGTTCATGGGCATGACCGCCGAGAACCTGCACGACCGCTACCCGACCATCACCAAGCAGCGCGCCGACGAGTACGCCGTGCGCTCGCAGGAGAAGGCCGCCAAGGCGTACGCCAACGGCAAGATCCAGCAGGACCTGGTGCCGATCTCGGTGCGCAACACCAACCCGGACGCCGGTGAGACGGGCTGGGGCCTGGTCACCGCCGACGAGCCGATGCGCCCGGGCACCACGCTGGAGAACCTGGCCGGCCTGAAGACCCCGTTCCGTGTGCACGGCCGGGTCACCGCGGGCAACGCGGCCGGTCTGAACGACGGTGCGACCGCGTCGATCATCGCGTCCGAGGACTTCGCCCGCGAGAACGGCCTGCCGGTCAAGATGCGCCTGGTCTCGTACGCCTTCGCGGGTGTCGAGCCGGAGGTCATGGGCTACGGCCCGATCCCCGCCACCGAGAAGGCCCTGGCCCAGGCCGGTCTGTCGATCGAGGACATCAACCTCTTCGAGATCAACGAGGCCTTCGCCGTCCAGGTGCTCGCGTTCCTTGAGCACTACGGCATCGCCGACGACGACGCCCGCGTCAACCAGTACGGCGGCGCCATCGCGTACGGCCACCCGCTCGCCTCCTCCGGCGTCCGTCTGATGACGCAGCTGGCCCGCCAGTTCGAGGAGCAGCCGGAGGTCCGCTACGGCCTCACCACCATGTGCGTCGGCTTCGGCATGGGCGCCACGGTGATCTGGGAGAACCCGCACCACAAGGACGCCGGAGGCGACAAGTGAGCACCGCTGAACTCCTCAAGGGAGCGGCCGAGCTGTTCCCCGACGAGGTCGTGACCTCGGCGAACGTACGCCACCTCGACCTGCCGTTCGGTGCCGGGCGCTTCGCGCTCATCACCCTCGACAACGGCTTCGACCACACCAAGCCGACCACCTTCGGCCCGGCGTCGCTGGCGAACCTGGACACCGCCATCGACCAGGTCGAGCGGGAGGCCGCGGCCGGCGAGATCGTCGGTATCGGTGTCACCGGCAAGCCGTTCATCTTCGCGGTCGGCGCCGACCTCAAGGGCGTCGAGCTGCTGAAGAACCACGACGACGCGCTCGCCATCGGCAAGGGCGGCCACGAGGTCTTCAAGCGTCTGTCGGGCCTCGCGGTCCCGACCTTCGCGTACTACAACGGCGCGGCGATGGGCGGTGGCGTCGAGGTCGGTCTGCACTGCTCGTACCGGACCGTCTCCGCGGCCCTGCCGGCGTTCTCGCTGCCCGAGGTCTTCCTCGGTCTGGTCCCCGGCTGGGGCGGCTGCACGATCCTGCCGAACCTGATCGGCGCGGACAAGGCCGTCTCGGTGATCATCGAGAACTCGCTCAACCAGAACAAGCAGCTCAAGGGCGGTCAGGTCTACGACCTCGGCATCGCCGACGCGCTCTTCGAGGGTGCGGACTTCCTGGAGCAGTCGCTGCTGTGGACGGCCGCCGTCCTCAAGGGCGAGATCGCGATCGAGCGCCCGGCGATCGACCGCGGCGAGGCCTGGGACCAGGCCGTCGCGCGCGGCCGCTTCATCGCCGACAGCAAGGTGCACGGGGCCGCCCCGGCCGCCTACCGCGCGCTGGACATCATCGCCGCGGCCAAGGACGGCGACCTCCAGAAGGGCTACGACGCCGAGGACGTGGCGCTCGCCGACCTGATCATGGGTGGCGAACTGCGCTCCGGCATCTACGCCTTCAACCTGGTGCAGAAGCGCGGCAAGCGCCCGGCCGGCGCGCCGGACAAGTCGCTCGCACGTCCGGTCACCAAGGTCGGCGTCGTCGGCGCGGGCCTGATGGCCAGCCAGCTCGCCCTGCTCTTCCTGCGCCGCCTCGAGGTCCCGGTCGTCCTCACGGACATCGACCAGGAGCGCGTCGACAAGGGTGTGGGCTACGTCCACTCCGAGATCGACAAGCTGCTGCTCAAGGGCCGCGTCAACCAGGACAAGGCCAACCGCCTCAAGGCGCTGGTCTCGGGCGTCCTCGACAAGGCCGAGGGCTTCTCCGACGCGGACTTCATCATCGAGGCCGTGTTCGAGGAGATCGGTGTCAAGCAGCAGGTGTTCGCGGAGGTCGAGGCCGTCGCTCCGGCGCACGCGATCCTCGCGACCAACACCTCGTCCCTTTCCGTGTCGGAGATGGCGTCGAAGCTGAAGAACCCCGAGCGGGTCGTCGGCTTCCACTTCTTCAACCCGGTCGCGATCCTCCCGCTCCTGGAGATCGTGCGCGGCGAGAAGACGGACGACGCCTCGCTGGCCACGGCGTTCGCCGTCGCCAAGAAGCTGAAGAAGACCGCGGTCCTCACCAAGGACGCCCCGGCGTTCGTCGTGAACCGCATCCTGACCCGCTTCATGGGCGAGATCCAGAACGTGATCGACGAGGGCACCCCGGTCGAGATCGCGGAGAAGGCGGTGGAGCCGCTCGGCCTGCCGATGTCTCCCCTCGTCCTCCTGGAGCTGGTCGGCCCCGCGATCGGTCTGCACGTCTCGGAGACCCTCAACCGGGCGTTCCCGGACCGCTTCACGGTCTCCCCGAACCTCGCGGCCGTCGTCAAGGCGGGCAAGCGCGGCTTCTACGTCTACGACTCCGGCAAGCCGGAGCTGGACCCCGAGGTCGCCGCTCTCCTCAAGCAGGGCGACGTCGTCCTGACCGAGGAGCAGGTACGGGACCGGGTCCTGGACGCGGTCGCCCAGGAGATCCGCCTCATGCTCGACGAGGGCGTCGTCGCCGAGGCCCAGGACATCGACCTGTGCCTGATCACCGGCGCGGGCTGGCCCTTCCACCTGGGCGGCATCACGCCGTACCTGGACCGCGAGGGCGTCTCCGAGCGCGCGACCGGCAAGCGTTTCCTTGAGCCGGGCGTGGCGTCGGTTCCGGCGTAACGGCCTCACGGCACAAGCGAAGAGGGCCTCCGCGCGGCGCGCGGAGGCCCTCTTGCGTTCCAGGAGGACGCGCGTCGTCCGCGGGTTCCCTCCGGGCGACACGGGATTCAGACCGCCTGCCACGCCTCCAGGGCGATGCCGGGTTCGTCCTTGCGGCGGGTGACGCGGAGTTCGCCGGTCTCCGGGGAGAACGTCGCGGCGACCACCCGGCCTTCCTCGTCCTCGGCCAGTGACAGCAGGGCGTCGGCGGGGAGTTCGGGTCCCGACTCCGTCCACCACGCGCCCGCCGACTCGTCCTCGGTCGGATAGGCGGCGAACGCGATCCGGCCGCTCGCCGCGCGCTGCGCGAGCAACGTGCAGTCGTGGCCGTCGAGTTCACAGCGGATGACCCGGACGGGGCCCGGGCCGGCCGAGGTCAGGAGCGTCACCGGCCTGGCTCCGGGACGCCAGGCGCACACGTCTCCCGAGTCGTCGGTGAAGAAGAGCGTGGTGGAGCCGGCCGAGGTGGCGAGCGCCTGAAGGGTGTCCGGGCGGACCCGCGCCTCCAGCGCCTCGTCCAGCGCGGGCACCTCGCCCGCCTCCTCCTGGCTCCAGTGCAGGACACCGCCCGCCACGGCCGCGTACAGCTCGACCCGGCCGGACATGCCCGTCACGGCCGCCAGGTCACCGCGGACGTCATGCCCCTTGAGGTCGTGCCAGGGTCCCCAGCCGCCCTTCTCCTTCTGCGCGATCATGCTGACTCCGCCGCCGCCGTTGCGGACGAAGACATGGGCGCGCCCCTCCGCGTCGACCGCGACCGCGGGGTTGCCCGTCCGGTCCCCTGAGCGGTTGGGGTGACCGATCGGGTTCCAGTCGAGGGCGGCGAGGTCCGGCCGGAAGTGGGTCGAGTGGACGAGGCCCGCCTGGTCCTCGACGGTCGGGCGCCAGGAGACCAGATGGGTGTATCGGTCGGGCCCCTGACCCAGGGCCAGTACGGAGTGCAGGCGCTGAGTGCCCCCCACGGTGCGGGGAGGATCCCAGGGGCCGCCGGGTCCGTGCTCCGCCCGGCAGCGGACGGTGGCCTCCGACAGCAGGTACACACTGAGCCTGCCGTCGCGACCGCGTATGAGCCAGTCGACGTTCACCGTTTCACCTTAATCGCGGGCGGCCCGGGCGGTGACCTGGGGCAGGCCCTGGCCGGGGACCGCCGGCGGTCGCCGTCCCCCGGCGGGCCGCCGCGGTCTCCGGGCCTTCCCGGCCGTCACCCGGCTCCGGACCGGCGGGAGTCACGGCAGGATGAGGTCATGACGACTTCTCCGGACCTGCCGACACTGATCGTCGTGGACGGCGCCAACGTGGTGGGGTCCGTCCCCGACGGCTGGTGGCGGGACCGGCGCGGTGCCGCCGAGCGGCTCAGGGACCGGCTGGCCGAGCTCGCCGGGCCGGGGCTGCCCGGTCACCCCGGCCCGCTGGAGATCGTCCTGGTGGTGGAGGGCGCGGCGCGCGGGGTGGACCCCGTCCCGGGGGTCCGGGTGGACGAGGCCCCGGGCAGCGGCGACGACCGCATGGTGGAACTGGTGGCCGGGGCGCGCGACCGCCGCCGCCTCGTGGTCACGGCCGACCGCGAACTGCGCCGACGCGTCGTCGAACTGGGCGCCGAGGTCACGGGCCCGCGCACGGTACGCCCCCACGCCTGACACCGAACACACGCAGGCTATACGGGATACGGGGCACGCAACGGGCACCTGCCAGGCACGACGCCGGCCACGGGACCGGCACACCCCAGGCACACGCCGGGGCCTGCCAGGCACACGCCGGCTACGCGACCGGCACACGCCGAGTACCGCGCCGGGTACCCGCACGGCAGGCGCCAGCCACACGCACACGTCGGCCCCGTGCCCCCGGAGTGCGGGATCACGGGGCCGAAGGAGGCCGCGCGGCGAGGTCCTGACGGTCCGTCCCCGCCGCGCCGAGCAGGGGACCGGGTCGTCACCCGGCCGTGCCGCCCGGTGGGGTCCGGGTGCTGCCCGAACCCGTCTCGGGGTTGCGGGCCAGACGGCTGTGCGAGCGCCCGTACAGGAAGTACACGGCGACGCCGATCACCATCCAGATCACGAACCGCAGCCAGGTCTCCGCCGGCAGGTTCAGCATCAGCCACAGGGTCGCGAGCACCGACAGGATCGGCACCCACGGCACCCACGGGGTCCGGAAGGCGCGGGGCAGGTCGGGGCGGGTGTGGCGCAGGACGACGACGCCGACCGCGACCACGATGAAGGCGAAGAGCGTGCCGATGTTGACCAGTTCGGCCAGTGCGCTGAGGCTGGTGAAGCCCGCGAGGATCGCGATGATCACGCCGAGCAGGATGGTCGGCCGGTGCGGGGTGCGGAACCTCGGGTGGACGCGGGAGAAGAAGCGCGGCAGCAGTCCGTCGCGGCTCATCGCGAAGAAGACGCGGGTCTGGCCGAGGAGCAGGATCATGCACACGGTCGTCAGGCCGACGGCGGCGCCGAAGCTGATGACGCCCGCGTACCAGGGGTGCCCGGTCGCCTTGAACGCGTCCGCGAGCGGTGCGTCGACGGACAGCTCGGTGTACTTCTGCATGCCGGTGACCACGATCGACACCAGGACGTAGAGCGCGGTGCAGATCACGAGCGACCCGAGGATGCCGCGCGGCATGTCCCGCTGCGGGTTCTTCGTCTCCTCCGCGGCCGTCGCGACCACGTCGAAGCCGATGAAGGCGAAGAACACGACGGAGGCCGCGGTGAAGATGCCCATGATGCCGAAGTTGGTCGGTGCCCAGCCGAACATGATCTGGATCAGCGGCGACTTGATGCCGCTGCCCGCCTCCACGGCCTGCGCCGGGGGGATGAACGGCTTGTAGTTCTTGCCCTCGATGAAGAAGGCGCCCGCGATGATCACGATGAGGACGACGGTGACCTTGATCGCGACGACCAGGGTGGTGATCCGGGCGGAGAGCTTCACGCCGATGACGAGGATGGCGGTGAGCACCAGCACCAGCGCGGCGGCGAGGATGTCGAAACCGAACCCGTGCGCCCCGTCGCGCCCGCCGAGCGAGTCGGGAAGGTGCCAGCCCGCGTTGTCCAGCAGCGAGCGCACGTAGCCGGACCAGCCGACGGCCACCACCGCCGTGCCGAGCGCGAACTCCAGGACCAGGTCCCAGCCGATGATCCAGGCGGGCAGCTCGCCCAGGGAGGCGTACGAGAACGTGTAGGCGGAGCCCGCGACCGGGACCGTCGAGGCGAACTCCGCGTAGCAGAGGGCCGCCAGCGCGCAGGCGACACCCGCGGCGACGAAGGCGAGCGAGACGCCGGGTCCCGCGTTCTCCTTGGCCACCTTGCCGGTGAGGACGAAGATGCCGGTGCCGATGATGACACCGACGCCGAACACGGTGAGGTCCAGAGCGGAAAGCGACTTCTTGAGGGCGTGCTCCGGCTCCTCAGTGTCCAAGATCGACTGTTCGACCCTTTTCGTCCTGAAGAGGGTGTTGCTCACGGACGTACCTCCCACGCTTGTCGTCCTCGACATGATCGAGAGGGCAGGTAGCACGTATCCCCCGACGCGGCCCCTTTCACGCAGATGGGCCGGTTTCACCACCCGTACAGGGTGCTGAAACCGGCCCGTCGGCCGTGTGCGGCGGCGTCAGTCGCGCGCGGGCTGTACGGCGTCGACCGCCTGGGCCGCGCCGTCGAAGCGGCCGTCCAGCTTGGAGACGAGGCCGGTGACCTGCCGGGCGATGTCCGGCGCGGTCAGTCCGATCTCGGCCATGACCTCGGCGCGCGAGGCGTGGTCGAGGAAGCGCGGCGGGATGCCGAAGTCGCGCAGCGGCATGTCGACGCCCGCGTCGCGCAGGGCCTGCGCGACGGCCGAGCCGACACCGCCGACCCGGGAGTTGTCCTCGACGGTGACGACCACGCGGTGCCGCTCGGCGAGCGGCGCCATGGCCTCGTCCACCGGCTTGACCCAGCGCGGGTCGACGACGGTGGTGGAGATGCCCTGCCGGTCCAGCAGGGCGGCGATCTCCAGGCACATCGGGGCGAGCGCGCCGACGGAGACCAGCAGCACGTCGGGCGTGTCGGTGCCGGGCTCGCGCAGGACGTCCATGCCGCCGATCCGGCCCACGGCGGGGACGGCCGGGCCGACCGCGCCCTTGGAGAAGCGCACCACGGTGGGCGCGTCCTTCACCTCGACGGCCTCGCGCAGCTGGGCGCGGACCTGGTCGGCGTCGCGGGGGGCGGCGAGCCTGAGGCCCGGGACGACCTGGAGGATCGACATGTCCCACATGCCGTTGTGCGAGGCGCCGTCGGTGCCGGTGACGCCCGCGCGGTCCAGGACGAAGGTGACGCCGCACTTGTGCAGGGCCACGTCCATCAGGACCTGGTCGAAGGCGCGGTTGAGGAAGGTCGCGTAGACGGCGAAGACGGGGTGCAGTCCGCCGGTGGCGAGCCCGGCCGCGGAGACGGCGGCGTGCTGCTCGGCGATGCCGACGTCGTACACCCGCTTCGGGAACGCCTTGGCGAACCGGTCGAGGCCGACCGGCTGGAGCATCGCGGCGGTGATCGCGACGATGTCCTCGCGCTCCTTGCCGAGGGCGACCATCTCCTCGCCGAAGACGGAGGTCCAGTCGGCGCCGGAGGAGGCGATCGGCAGGCCGGTGTCCGGGTGGATCTTGCCGACCGCGTGGAAGCGGTCCGCCTCGTCCTGGAGGGCCGGCTGGTAGCCGCGGCCCTTCTCGGTGAGGCAGTGCACGATGACCGGGCCGCCGAAGCGCTTGGCGCGGGCGAGCGCCGACTCCAGGGCCTCGATGTCGTGGCCGTCGATCGGGCCGACGTACTTCAGGCCGAGGTCCTCGAACATGCCCTGGGGGGCGATGAAGTCCTTCAGGCCCTTCTTGGCGCCGTGCAGGGTCTCGTAGAGCGGCTTGCCGACGACCGGCGTGCGCTCCAGGAGGTCCTTGCCGCGGGCCAGGAAGCGCTCGTAGCCGTCGGTGGTGCGCAGGGTCGCCAGGTGGTTCGCGAGCCCGCCGATGGTCGGCGCGTACGAACGCTCGTTGTCGTTGACGACGATGATCAGCGGGCGGTCCTTGGCGTCGGCGATGTTGTTCAGCGCCTCCCAGGCCATGCCGCCGGTGAGCGCGCCGTCACCGATGACGGCGACCACGTGGTCGTCCTTGCCCAGGACCTCGTTCGCCTTCGCCAGGCCGTCGGCCCAGCCGAGGACCGTGGAGGCGTGCGAGTTCTCGATGACGTCGTGCTCGGACTCGGCCTGTGCGGGGTAGCCGGACAGGCCGCCCTTCATCTTCAGCCGGGAGAAGTCCTGGCGGCCGGTGAGCAGCTTGTGGACGTAGGACTGGTGGCCCGTGTCCCACAGCACCCGGTCCCTGGGCGACTCGAAGACGCGGTGCAGGGCGATGGTCAGCTCCACCACACCGAGGTTGGGGCCGAGGTGGCCGCCGGTCTTGGAGACCGCGTCGACGAGGAAGGTCCTGATCTCGCCGGCCAGCTGGTCCAGCTGCTCCAGGCTGAGCCGGTCCAGATCGCGCGGTCCCGTGATGCGGGTCAGCAGCGGCACCCGTGCCTCCTTGCAGTAGAGCTGTTGCCGGGCTTGGTCGAGTCTAATGTTCCGTCTTTTCGGGCGCGGGCCGGGCCTGGCGATCTACGCCACACGAACGGCCCAACCGGATGGGAACGCGTGTTCCCGTCCGGGCATGGCTGCGCCCGGCACCACGACGGGTGCCGGACGTGACTGTGCCCGGCGCCGCCATTGGCGCCGGGCACAGGATCTTTCGCGGGGGACGGACCGCGGTTGCCCGCGGCGTCCTCTGCGGAGTGTTACGCGCGGCCCGCGGCCTTCTGGCTCTTGCGCGAGACCGAGTCGATGACGACCGCGCCCAGGAGCACCGCACCCGTGATCATGTACTGGATGGAGGTGTTCATGTTGAGCAGGTCGAGGCCCGTCTGGATCGACTGGATGACCAGCATGCCCAGGAGGGCCGACCAAACGTTTCCGCGTCCACCGAAGAGGCTCGTACCACCGATGACGGCCGCCGCGATGGCGAGCATCAGGGTGTTGCCGCCGCCGGCGTTGAGCGTGGCGCTCGCGGTCTGTCCGGCGAAGAACATACCGCCGATGGCGGCGAAGGCGCCCGAGATGGCGAAGACGCTGATACGGACCATGGAGACGCTGATGCCGGAGCGTCGGGCCGCCTCGATGCCACCGCCGACCGCGAAGATCTTGCGACCGTAGGTGGTGCGGCGCAGGATGAAGTCGACGATCACCAGGGAGATCAGGAAGATCACCAGGGCGTTGGAGACACCGGACGCGTTGTTGAGCACGGCGGCGGAGACGAAGGCCGCCACGGCGAGCGCGATGACGCGGAGAAGGATCTCGCTGGTGGGCCGGAAGGGCACACCGGCGGCCTTGCGGCGGCGCTGGTCCATGAACGAGCCCACGAGCATCGACAGGACGGCGAGGCCGGCCAGCAGGTAGGCGCCGACGACGGCCTGGTCCATGAAGAAGGAGCTCTGGCCGAGCAGGTGCACCGGGCCGCTGTCGGACGGGATGTTGATGGTGCCGCTCGAACCGAGCAGCCACAGCATCAGACCGCTCCAGCCGAGGAAGCCGGCCAGGGTCACGACGAAGGCGGGAACGCCGATCTTGGCGAAGAACCAGCCCTGGAGCGCGCCGATGGCGGCACCGGTGGCGATGGTCAGGACCAGGGCCAGCCAGGGGTTCATGCTGTGGTTGACCACGAACACGGCGAAGACCGTGGACGCGAGACCGCTGACCGAGCCGACGGACAGGTCGATCTCACCGAGCAGCAGGACGAACACCAGGCCGATGGCCAGCATGCCGGTGGCCGACATGAAGTAGCTGATGTTCGACAGGTTGTCGGCGCTCAGGAACCGGGAGTTCTGCGTCTGGAAGATCGTCCAGATGACGACCAGGCCGACGAAGACCGGCAGGGAGCCCAGCTCGCCGCCCTTGATCTTGCGCTTGAACTCGGTGATGTAGCCCTTGAAGCCCTCTTCGCGGACCAGCAGGCGCGGGTCGACGACGGTGACCGGCGCGGCGGTGGGGTCGCTGGCGGGAGCGACGGTGGTCTGCTCCACCTCCGCCTTGGAAACCTTGGACGTGTCGCTCACTTTGCGGCCTCCGTGCTGCGACGCCCCGCACGACGGGTCACGGCGTTCTCCGTGGCTCCGGTGATGGCGGCGATGATCTCTTCGTGGCTGGTGTCCTTCACGGAGAAGGAGCCGTTGTTCTTGCCCAGGCGCAGGACGGCGACGGTGTCCGCGACGGCCTTCACATCGGCCATGTTGTGGCTGATGAGGATGACGCCGAGACCACGCTCGCGCAGTCGCTCGACCAGGTCGAGGACCTGAGCGGTCTGCTCGACACCGAGAGCGGCGGTCGGCTCGTCGAGGATGACGACCTTGGGGTCACCGATGAGCGCGCGGGCGATCGCCACGACCTGGCGCTGACCGCCGGAAAGGCTCGCGATCGGGATGCGCACGCTCGGGATGCGGATGGAGAGCGTGCTCAGCAGCTCGCGCGCCTTCTGCTCCATGGTCACCTCGTCGAGGACGCCGCGGTGCAGCAGCTCCCGACCGAGGTAGAGGTTGCCGACGACGTCGAGGTTGTCGCAGAGCGCGAGGTCCTGGTAGACCGTCGCGACGCCGAGTCCCTGGGCGTCGTGCGGCTTGTTGATGCTGACGGCCTGGCCGTCCCACTCGATGACGCCCTCATCGATGGGGTGCACACCCGCGATCGTCTTGACCAGGGTGGACTTTCCTGCACCGTTGTCGCCCACCAGGGCGACCACTTCTCCGGCGTGAACCTCGAGCTCGACATCGGTGAGAGCCTGAACCGCACCGAATCGCTTTGAGACTCCGCGCAACGCCAGCACGGGCGTAGCGGACACGTGAACCATCTCCTTCGCCGCCTGACCGGCGGGGATGCCGCGCTCGAACCAACCGGCGCGGAAGACTGTGCAAAAAAGCACGAGATTACATATTGAACATGCGCGAATCCGCTGCACTTCGCAACGGTTCCATCCGACGCCCGCCCCGCAGCGGGGTTTGAAGGTGGGGCAGGCGTCGGACAGGTTCACGGGACCGCCCTGGAGCGGTCACGACCGCCCCGGGGGGGCGGTCACGAATCGGGCGGCTACTCGTTGTGCGAGTAGTCGCCCGAGACGATGGTGCTTACTGGAGGCCGGCAGCCTTGCAGGCCTTGGCGAAGTCCGCGGTGCAGATGTCGGAGACCTTGTACAGGCCGTCCTTGATCACCGTGTCCTTGATGTTGGCCTTGGTGACCGAGACCGGGACGAGCAGCTGCGAGGGGACCTTGTCGCCGGAGCCGCTGGTCAGCGTCTGGTTGGCGAGGGTCTTGATGTCCTTGCCCTCGAGCAGGTTGACCGCGAGCTGGGCAGCGGCGTCCGCCTCCGGCTTGAAGGCCTTGTAGACCGTGGAGGACTGGGTGCCGGCGACGAGGCGCTGGATACCGGCGAGCTCGGCGTCCTGGCCCGTCAGCGGGATGCCGCTGATCTTCGCACCCTTGAGGGTGTTGGCGATGCCACCGGCCATGCCGTCGTTGGCGGAGTAGACGCCCGCGATGTTCTTGGCACCGAGCTGCGTGATGGCAGCGGACATCTTCTGCGCGGCGACGGTGTCCTTCCAGAGGCCGGACTGCTCGTAGGCGATGTCGACCTTGCCGTCGAGGGCCTTGTGGGCACCCGCCTTGAACTGACCGGCGTTCGGGTCGGCGTCGTCACCGTTGATCATGACGATCTTCGACTTCTTGGTGGCCTTGGAGCCGAGCGAGGTCAGCAGCGCCTGACCCTGGAGCTCGCCGACCTTCTCGTTGTCGAAGGAGACGTACGCCGAGACCGGACCCTGGGCGAGGCGGTCGTACGCGACGACCTTGATGCCCTTGTTGACCGCGGTCTGGATCGAGGACTTGATGGCGGCCGAGTCCTGCGCGCTGATCACGAGGACCTTGACGCCCTGGGTGATCATGGTGCTGACCTGCTGGGCCTGCTTGGCGGCGTCGCCGGCCGCGTTCGCGTACTGGACCTTGCAGTCCGGGCACAGCTCCTTGACCTTGGCCTCGAAGAGCGGGTGGTCGAACTTCTCGTAGCGCGCAGTGACGCTGTCGGGGAGCAGGAGACCGATGGTCTTGCTGCCCGAGGAGGAGGAAGAGCTGCTGCTGTCGCTGGAGCTCTTGTCTCCGGCCTTGCCACAGGCGGCCACCGAAAGGGCCATGGAAACCGCGGCGGTGCCGATGACGACTCTGCGCATCGTGTTGTTCATTGGTGGTGCCTCCCTGACAGGGTCGCAACGCTGCGACCGAGGTGGGTTGGAGTCAACTCGGCCGCTCGTTCGACGTCAAGAAGTAAATACTTAACGGGTTGGCAACGGCGTGTTTCGTTCTCTAAGTGAAGGCAGGCGCAGCGGACGTCAGCGACCCGTCCAAAAGGGTCGAATCACCCATCTCGCTGAGCGCCAGGGCCAGTGCTCCGAGCACCTCCGCGCGGCCCCCAAGTGCCCCTGGGAGCACCGAGAGTTGACGTGCCGCACTGGGGATCGCGTAGCGGCCCACAGACTCCCTGATGGGCCCCAGGACGAGCTCCCCGGCCTCGGCCAGATCGCCTCCGAGGACCACTCTGCTCGGGTTCAGCAGATTGCACAGATTCGCGACTCCGCTGCCGATATGTCGGCCGACGTCGGCGATCACCCGACGGCAGCCCGGATCTCCGTCCCGCGCCAGCCTGACCACGCCTTCCATGGTCAGATCGGTGCCGTGGCTGGACTGGAGGAGCGGCAGCACATAGCGCGCCGCCGCGAAGGTCTCCAGGCAGCCCCGGTTGCCGCACCGGCAGACGGGGCCGGATTCATCCAGTGTAATATGTCCGATTTCGCCCGCTGTGCCACCCGGGCCGCGGTAGATCTTGCCCTCTATCACCAGACCGGCGCCGACACCGCTGGCGACCTTGATGTACGCGAGGTCCCTGACCCCGCGGCCACTGCCCCAGACCATCTCGCCGAGCGCGCCCAGATTGGCGTCGTTGTCCACGTGCACGGGCACGCCGAGCCGCCCCCGCAGCTCCTCGGCGGGCCTGGCGCCGGTCCAGCCCGGCAGGATCGAGGTGGACCCCAGGGTGCCCGATTCCACGTCGATGGGGCCCGGTACGCCGAGCCCCACCCCCGCGATCTTGGATCTGTCGACCCCGGTCGCCTCGATCAGCCGGCTGACCAGCTCCTCGGCCCGGTCGAAGCCCTGCGCGGCGGACGCGTCCACGTCCAGCGGCTCGGACTCCTCCGCCAGCACCTGGTGGGCCAGGTTCCCGACCGCGACACGCAGGTGGGTGTGCCCGAAGTCGACGCCGATGACAATGCCGGCGTCACCGCTCAAGGACACGCTGCGCGCCCTGCGGCCGCCGGCCGAAGTGGGTGTGACCTCGACCGTCCCGCCGTCCTTGAGTTCACGGACGATATTGGAAACGGTCGCGGCCGACAGGCCCGTCGCCCTCGCGATCTCCGCCTGTGTGAGCGAGCCGGCCAGCCGCACCGCTCGCACGACGCGCTCCAGATTGGCTCGGTGCAGCGAAGACTGCGACCCCGGAGTCTCCATCGACTCATCCACTCCTGCCCATAGCCGGACGGCCCCGATGCCGCCCGTGTGATCTGGGTCACGTCAACGGGACCCGGTCACTTACAAGTTGTGAACTCCAAGCTCCGCTGAACGGGTTACCGCAGTCAAGTCCTTGACGGAAATCGGCTCCGCCGGGTCCGGTTCGCCCTCCGGCTTCCCCCGGACGCACGTACGCCACTCCCGGGGCGGGAGTGGCGCATGTGACGGACGATGCGATTCGTTACTTGAGCGTCGCCGAAGTGAGACCCGCCTGGACCTGGCGCTGGAAGGACAGGTAGACGATGAGCATGGGGATCATGGCGATCGTCACGCCGGCGAACAGGACGGGCAGGTCGGAGGCATAACCCTGCTGCTGCTGGAGCTGGATGAGGCCCTGGGTCAGGACGTAGCGCTCCGGGTCCGAACTGGTCGGCGGCTGCATCAGCACCGAGGGCAGGATGTACTGGTTCCACTGGCCCAGGACGTTGAAGATGCCGACGCTGAGCAGTCCCGGCTTGGCCATGGGCAGCATGACCTGGAAGAACGTCCGGGTGTGCGAGGCCCCGTCGAGCACCGCCGCCTCGAAGACCGCCGTGGGCAGCGTCCTGAAGAAGGAGTGCATGAAGAACACGGTGAACGGCAGCGAGTAGGCCACGTACACCAGGATCAGGCCCTGATAGGTGTTCAGCATGTCAAGGCGCCTGACCATGAAGAACAGCGGCACCAGGGCCAGGAAGACGGGGAACATGGCCCCGCCGACGAAGAAGTAGTAGATGAGCCGGTTGCCCGGGAACTCGTAGCGGGCCAGCACGTACGCCGCCATCGCGCCGAGCAGCATGGTCAGCGGGACCGAGAACACCAGGACGATCAGGGTGTTGGCGAAGTAGTCGCCGATGCCCTTGTTCCAGGCGCGGACGAAGACGTCGAAGTGCCAGTGCGAGGGCCAGCTGAGGGCCGAACCGCCGATCTGGGCGTCGGTCTTGAAGGAGCTCAGGACCAGCCAGAGCAGCGGCAGGACGATCAGGATCGCCCACAGGGCGAGGAAGCCGTGCGAGAAGACGTTGAGGGCCATTCCCTCGGTGCGCTTGTCACCCGGCCGGGGCGGGGCCTTCCTGGCGCTGCGTTGCTGGGGTACCGCGGCGCCGTCGACCTTCGCCGGCTCCGTCATGGGTGCGCTCATAGTCGTGTCTCCCGCTCAGAACTCGATGCGCTCGCGGCGGGTGGCGCGCAGCGTGACCACGGACAGGAACAGGGTGAGGACGAGCATGACGACGCCCATGGCGCAGGCGTAGCCGCTCAATCCGAAGTACTGGAAGTTGCGCATCATGACGTTCGCCATGACCTCGCTGTGGTGGTCGGGTCCGCCGCCGTAGCCGGTGCCCTGGGTCATGGTGGAGACGAGGACGAACATGTCCATCGCGATGATGCCCAGATAGACCCAGGCGGTCTGCACCGTGTCCCACAGCAGGGGCAGGGTGACCCGGAAGAACGTGTGCGCGCGGCCCGCGCCGTCCAGCAGCGCGGCCTCGTAGATGTCCCTCGGGATGGACTGCATGGCCGCGGAGAACAGCACCAGGTAGAAGCCGACGCCGTGCCAGACGACGACCGCCATCAGGCACCAGAGCACCAGGTCCGGCTCGTTCATCCACTCGATGGGGTTGTTGCCGTCGACCAGGTGGAGCTTGATCAGCAGGCCGTTGAGCAGACCGCCGCTGTCACTGCGGTAGAGGGCTCCGAAGAGCACCGCGACGATCGCGAGCGACAGCACCTGCGGGAAGAAGTACACGATCTTGTAGAAGCGTGAGCCCGTGACGCCCTGGACGCCGCCGGCGCCACCCCGCCCGCCCGCGTTCACCATGAAGGCGAAGAAGAGGGCGAGCAGGATGGTGATCACCGGGATGAACACCAGGAACAGGATGTTGTGCCAGATCGCTTCGAGGAATACGTCGTCCTGGAACAACGCCTTGTAATTGTCCAGGCCGACGAAACTGAACGTCTGTGACTGACCCTTCCAGTCGGTGAAGGAGTAACCGATGGTCTGGAGGTAAGGCCAGATCACGAAGATCAGATACAGCGCCAAAGGTGCGAGGAGAAACCCCGCGACGAACCGGTACTGCCCTTTTCGCATGGCATCCTGCCCCTGGTGTTCCGGGTTTACATGATCAGTCGCGGTGGTTCTTCTTGGACGCCGGGTCCTTGGCCGCCTTGTCGACCGCCGCCTGGGCGCGCTTCAGCCATTCCTTCGGCTGGATGCGCTTGGACATCAGCTCGTTGGACGCGTTCTGGATCGAGACGTCCATCTCGCTGTACCAGTTGGGGTACAGGTAGTTGAAGGTGTTGCTGCCGGCCGCCTTGGAGGCCTCGACCGTGGACTGCGTACCCGGCCGCAGCTGCACGCCCTCGGACACGGCGTCCTTGAGGATGGTCAGCGAGTTGGCCTTCTGGGCGAAGATCGTCGACCATTCCTTGGAGAGCATGGAGCGCATGAACTCCTGGGCCTCGGGCAGGTTCGCGGCCTTCGCCGGGATGATGAACGGCTCGCCCGAGCCCGCCCGGATCGCCTCGAACGGCAGCTTGTCGCCCGACAGGCTGGGCATCGGCATGAACTTCATGTCGAAGTCGGCCGGGGTCTGCTTGAGCTGCTCGTTCTCCAGCCAGGAGCCACAGGTGATGAACGCGGCCTTGTACTGGTTCCACCGCGTCTGCGACTCGGTGTGGGTCAGGCCGTTGGTGCCGGCCATCAGGTAGCCCTTTTCGACGACCTCGTAGATGGCCTCGATGGCCGCCAGCGCGGCGTCGGACCCGACGAACGCCTTGGGGTCGAGGTTGTCGATCGCCTTCATCGCGTCCAGACCGCCGTGCTTGGCGATCAGGTCCATGATGGCGACGTTGATGTAGTACGGGTACTTGCCCTGGTGCGCGAGGCCGCCGATGCCCTGGGACTTGGCGTCCTTGCAGATGGCGAGGAAGTCGTCCCAGGTCTTGGGCACCTCCCAGCCCTTCTCCTTGAAGAACTTGCCGGAGTACCACAACCCCCACACCGTGTAGATGTAGTTGAGGGAGACGACCTTGCCGCCCTGGAGGCCCGGGTCGAGCGTGCCCGGGATCAGCGTGTCGCGGACCTTCTTCGACGGGTCGTCGATGGAGGGGGCGTCGAGGACGGCGGCGAGGTCGAGGAGCTGGCCGCTCTTGAACAGCACGTCCAGCTTGATCTGCTGGGCGCCCGAGTCGTCGATGATGTCCGGCGGGTTGCCGGCGTTGAAGCGCGGCTGGAGCTTGCCGGTGATCTCCTGGGTACCCGTGTGGGCGCTCTTGCTGCCCCACTTCTTGTCGAACGACGCTTCCCACGCCTTGGCGTAGTCGTCGCCGTAGCCGCCCTTGAAGACGACGACGTCGAGCTTGCCGCCACCCTTCTTCACACCGAAGGGGTTGTCCTTGCTGGTCTTGCCGGTGCCCTTGTCGCTCGACTTGTCGTCACCGCCACCGCTCGCACAGGCGGACAGGAAGCTCATGGTCGGGACAGTGATCAGGCCAAGTGCGGCCGACCTCTTGATGAGGTCGCGACGGCCGACACCCTCGGGGCTGCTGTTCTCGGCGGAAGTGGATCCCATGCTCAAGTCCTCGCCTTCTCCAGGACTCAGGCGGTGAACCGGATCCTCCCCGGCACCGCGGTCAGTTCAAGCTGGGGTCGTGCGTGGGGGATTCAGTGGGACGAAGCGGCATTACGTGTACGGACCACGTTCCGCCGTCCCGCGAAATTCCCCCCTGGGTCCTGCCTGTCCAGAGCCAGTCGATCGACTGGCCGGACGCGACAGGTATAGTCCACTTCCCGCCAACGGAGCAAGATCGAATGCAGGTTTGGCCGTCGGTCTTTTCCGAGTTGAGACCTCCCGGAAATATGGGGCAGCCCAGGACCACCCCGACGAAGGCCCACGGACGCCGGCCTCCCGCAATGAACGCAATGCACGGTTCGTCACACGGTATTCACCCCGGATGCCACACCCAACACCCTTGACATCACTGTCAACTTGACGCCCAAATGGACCTTGCGCAGCAAAGTGACAACGTTGTCCACGTGCAGGGAGAGTGCCCGCGTATGCAGCACAGAGCTCGGTACAGACACAGTTCCACGCACCGGTCCGGATGGCGTTCCTCGACGGCACTGGGGGTGGCGGCCCTTTCCCTGTTAGCGGCCTCCCAGGGCGTCGCGGTAGCCCTGCCCGCCCAAGCGGCCACGGCGGACCGGGAGTTCAGCTCCTCGTTCGAACAGGGCGATCCGGCCCCCGACTGGCTCAACACGGTGGACACGGCTCCCGACGGGACGAAGCGGTCCTCGGGCGTCGACGGCGGCTACAGCACCGGCATCCCCGGCAACGTGACCGACCACGTCACCGACGTGCGGGCCAGCGGCGAGAACACCGGCGCGGGCGAGGTCAAGGAGAACCTCGTCGACGGCGAGTCCAGTACCAAGTGGCTGACGTTCGAGCCCACCGGCTGGGCGGAGTTCGACCTGGACGCGCCGGTCAAGGCGGTCACGTACGCGCTCACATCCGCAAACGACCACGACGAACGCGACCCCCGGGACTGGACCCTCCAGGGCTCCACCGACGGCAAGGACTGGAAGACCCTCGACACCCGTTCCGGCGAGTCCTTCGGCGAACGGTTCCAGACGAAGACGTACGACATCCAGGACCCCGTCGAGTACCAGCACTTCCGGCTCGACGTCACGAAGAACAACGGCGGCGACATCCTCCAGATCGCCGATGTCCAGTTCTCGACCGGAAAGAGCGACGACCCGACGCCCAAGGACATGCTCTCCCTCGTGGACCGGGGGCCGAGCGGCTCACCGACGGCGAAGGCGGGCGCGGGCTTCACCGGCAAGCGGGCGCTGCGCTACGCCGGCACCCACAAGGGTGACGGCCGTGCGTACTCGTACAACAAGATCTTCGACGTGAACGTGGCCGTCGGCCGCGACACCGAACTGTCGTACCGGATCTTCCCGTCGATGGCGGACGGCGACCGGGACTACGACGCCACGAACGTGGCCGTGGACCTGGTGTTCACCGACGGCACCTCGCTGAGCGGCCTGAACGCCGTGGACCAGCACGGGTTCGCGCTGACACCGCAGGGCCAGGGCGCCGCCAAGGTGCTGTACGTCAACCAGTGGAACAACGTCACCTCGCGGATCGGTTCCGTCGCGGCCGGGAAGACCGTCGACCGGATCCTCCTCGCCTACGACTCGCCGAAGGGTCCCGCGAAGTTCCGCGGCTGGCTCGACGACGTCGCACTGCGCCGGGCCGCCCCGCAGAAGCCCGCCGCGCACCTGGCGGACTACGCGCTCACGACCCGCGGCACCAACTCCAGCGGCGGATTCTCGCGCGGCAACGACTTCCCGGCGACGGCCGTCCCGCACGGCTTCAACTTCTGGACGCCGGTGACCAACGCGGGCTCGCTGAGCTGGCTGTACGACTACGCCCGCGCCAACAACGCGGACAACCTGCCCACCATCCAGGCGTTCAGCGCGAGCCACGAGCCGAGCCCCTGGATGGGTGACCGGCAGACCTTCCAGGTGATGCCGTCGGCCGCCTCCGGCACCCCGGACACCGGGCGGGAGGCCCGTGAACTGGCCTTCCGGCACGAGAACGAGACCGCGCGGCCCTACTACTACGGAGTGACGTTCGAGAACGGGCTCAAGGCGGAGATGGCGCCGACCGATCACGCCGCCGCCCTGCGCTTCACCTACCCGGGTGAGGACGCGAGCGTCGTCTTCGACAACGTCACCGAGCAGGCGGGCCTCACGCTGGACACCTCGGCGGGCGTGGTCACCGGCTACTCGGACGTGAAGTCCGGCCTGTCCACCGGCGCCACCCGGCTCTTCGTCTACGGCGTCTTCGACGCGCCGGTGACCGACGGCTCCGCAAGCGGGGTCAAGGGGTACATGAGGTTCAAGGCCGGCGCCGACCACACCGTCACCCTGCGTCTGGCCACCTCGCTCATCAGCATCGACCAGGCCAAGGACAACCTGAACCAGGAGATCCCGGACGGCACCTCGTTCGACGCCGTCAAGAAGGACGCGCGCCGGCAGTGGGACCGCCTGTTCGGC
Source organism: Streptomyces sp. NPDC127038 (assembly GCF_042725875.1). Classification (NCBI taxonomy): domain Bacteria; kingdom Bacillati; phylum Actinomycetota; class Actinomycetes; order Kitasatosporales; family Streptomycetaceae; genus Streptomyces; species Streptomyces sp. NPDC127038. The sequence continues at coordinate 77,704 of NZ_JBHXDQ010000036.1, forward strand.
CGGGTCGAGGTCCAGGGAGCCACCCCGGACCAGCTGACCACGCTCTACTCCAGCATGTACCGGCTCTACCTGTACCCGAACTCCGGCTTCGAGAAGGTGGGTTCGAAGTACCAGTACGCCTCCCCGTTCTCCCCGATGCCGGGCCCGGACACCGCGACCCACACCGGGGCGAAGATCGTCGACGGCAAGGTGTACGTCAACAACGGTTTCTGGGACACCTACCGGACGACCTGGCCCGCGTACTCACTGCTGACCCCCCATCAGGCCGGTGAGATGGTCGACGGGTTCGTGCAGCAGTACAAGGACGGCGGCTGGACCTCGCGCTGGTCCTCGCCCGGCTACGCGGACCTGATGACCGGCACCTCGTCGGACGTGGCGTTCGCGGACGCGTACGTCAAGGGTGTCGACTTCGACGCCAAGTCGGCCTACGAGGCGGCCCTGAAGAACGCCACGGTGGTCCCGCCGACCTCCGGGGTGGGCCGCAAGGGCATGGCCACCTCGCCCTTCCTCGGCTACACCAGCACGTCCACGGGCGAGGGCCTGTCCTGGGCCATGGAGGGCTACGTCAACGACTACGGCATCGCCGAGATGGGCAAGGCGCTCTACAAGAAGACCGGCGAGAAGCGTTACAAGGAGGAGTCGGACTACTTCCTCAACCGCTCCCAGGACTACGTGAACCTGTTCGACTCCAAGGCCGGCTTCTTCCAGGGCCGCGACGCCAAGGGGAACTGGCGGCTCGACTCCGCCAAGTACGACCCGCGCGTCTGGGGTTACGACTACACCGAGACCAACGGCTGGGGATACGCGTTCACCGCGCCGCAGGACTCGCGCGGTCTCGCCAACCTCTACGGCGGCCGGGCCGCCCTCGCCGACAAGCTCGACACGTACTTCTCCACCCCCGAGACGGCCTCGCCCGACGTCGTGGGCTCCTACGGCGGTGTCATCCACGAGATGACCGAGGCCCGGGACGTACGGATGGGCCAGTACGGGCACTCCAACCAGGTGGCCCACCACGTGAACTACATGTACGACGCGGCCGGGCAGCCCTGGAAGGCCCAGAAGAACATCCGTGAGGTCCTCTCCCGTCTCTACACCGGCAGCGAGATCGGTCAGGGCTACCACGGCGACGAGGACAACGGCGAGCAGTCGGCCTGGTACCTCTTCTCCGCGCTCGGCTTCTACCCGCTGGTGATGGGCAGCGGCGAGTACGCCATCGGATCACCGCTGTTCACGAAGGCGACCGTCCACCTGGAGAACGGCAAGGACCTGGTCGTCAAGGCCCCGCGCAACAGCACGAAGAACGTGTACGTGCAGGGGGTCCGGTTCAACGGCAAGCGGTGGAACTCGACCTCGCTCCCCCACTCGCTCATCACCCGTGGCGGAGTGCTGGAGTTCGACATGGGCGCCGAACCGTCCTCGTGGGGCACCGGTAAGGACGCGGCACCGGTGTCGGTCACCGAGGACGACAAGGTGCCCTCGCCGCGCGCGGACACCCTCAAGGGGGACGGCGCCCTCTTCGACAACACCTCGGCCACCGACGCCACCGTCACCTCGGTCGACCTGCCGGTCGGCGGCGACACCAAGGGGGTCCAGTACACGCTGACCTCCTCCGACCACACAAAGGCGCCGACCGGGTGGACCCTCCAGGGTTCCTCGGACGGGACCACGTGGACGGACCTCGACAAACGCTCCGGCGAGTCCTTCCCCTGGGACCGGCAGACCCGGGTGTTCACGGTCGCCTCGCCCGGCTCGTACGCCCACTACCGACTCGTCCTGGACGCCGAGTCGACCCTCGCGGAGGTGGAACTGCTGGCCTGAGCCGTGCCCGGCGCGGAACAAGGGGGCGGGCCCGGAGGAGACTCCGGGCCCGCCCCTCGTCCGTGTACGGGTCAGCTCACGGCGAGCGTGAAGACGTGCAGATCGGCGTCGTCCGGGAGCGTGACGCTCCTGATCGTCCTTCCCTCCGGTGCCGTGAACGGCTTGGTGGCGAAGACGTAGGTGGCCACGGGATCCTTGTCGGCGCCCGCGACATTGCGGTAGGCGGTCCTCGCGACGGTCTCGTTGCCGTACTGGACGGTCCCGCCTCCGCCGCCGACGGTCCAGTCGGTGAAGGACAGATCGACGGAGCCGGTGCCGCCGTCGGTGTACGTGACGGTCGCCGTGGTCCGCTGGTCGCCGTTCACGGCACTGCCGATGAAGGACAACCGGCTCGCCGGGGAGCTCAGTTCGAGGGTCTGGGAGGCGGCCGAGACGTTGTCGGGGCGGCCGGAGGGGGACCTCGGCCAGGTGAAGGCGAGACCGTCCACCGTTCCCGTGCCGCCCGGGGTCAGACCCGCGTCGGCGAGGGCCTGGCGGGAGTAACTCCAGCCGCCGCCGTCGTAGTCGGCCTCGGAGTGATCACCGGTGTCGTCCGAGACGCCGGTGTTGTCGTAGGCCGCGAGGAGCGTTCCGGGGGCCGCGACCGTGAGCGCCACCGGCTGGGTGTACGAGGTGCCGCCGGAGGTCACGGACACCTTGGCGTCGTAGAACCCCTGCTCGGCGTCGTCGGCGGCGGTGAGGACGATCCGCTGGGCACCGTCGCTCACCGTGCCCTCCGCCGGTGTCGCCTTCACCCCCGCGGGCACGTCCACGTGGAAACGGACCTCGGGCGCCGCTCCCCCGCCGAGGGCGAGGGCGCGGATGTCGAGCGCGGTGCTGCCACCGGGGGCGAGCGTGGCGGCCGTCGGACCGACACCGATCTGGTACGGCTGCTCCCCCGTGCGGAAGGAGGGCGGTGCCGCATGCTCGGCGCCTCCCCAGGCCGTGTCGGGTGCCGTGGACAGCGTGTAGTCGAGGGTGCCGCCGTCACGGACGAAGGAGGCCGGGAGCCAGGGCCTGCCGGAGGCGCGGCCGTCCACCCGCAGCGACCGGACGTACGGGGCGTCCGCGGCCGCGCCCCGGGCCCGGATCTCGATGTCCGCGCCGCCCGGGCGCTGGATCTCGATCCTCGGGAACAGCGGCGAGGCCAGGGTCAGTTCGGCGCGGGAGGGCACCTGCGGGTACATCCCGAGCGCGGAGAAGACGTACCAGGACGACATCTCGCCGAGGTCGTCGTTGCCGGGGATGCCCTCGGGCTTCGTCGACCACAGCCGGGTCATCGCCGCGCGGACGGTCTCCTGGGTCTTGTAGGGCGCGCCCGCGTAGTCGTACAGATAGGGCACGTTGACCGACGGCTCGTTGTCCAGCTCGGACTTGTCGCCGCCGCTGCCGCTGAACGCCCAGCTTCCGTCGCTGTTGTGGAAGAACGTGTCGAGACGGTCCAGGGCCTTGGCGCGCCCGCCCATCGCCGCGAAGAGGCCCGCCGGGTCGTGCTGCACCATCCAGGTGTACTGGGCCGCCGTGCCCTCCACGAAGCCGTTGCCGGTCGCGGGGGTGAACCCGGTGACCCAGCTGCCGTCGGCCTTGCGGTCGGCGATGTAGCCGCCGCCGGGGTCGGCCGCGACGTCGAAGTTGTTCTGCCACCACTGGGAACGCCCGGCGAACTCGGCGGCGGTCTTCTTCTCCCCGGCCGCCCGGGCCAGTTGGGAGATCGCGAAGTCCGCGCCGGACATCTCCAGGGTCTCGGCGGCGCCGCCCCAGGCGTTGGACACGGACGGCATGTAGTGGTGGTCGAGGTACTTGTCGAGCGAGGGGCGCTGGCCGGCCGAGAGCACCGGTTTGCCCGCGGGCGAGAGGTCCTGCTCGGTCGGCACGGTCGCCGCCTTCACCAGGGAGGACAGCGCGCCGCGCAGGTCGAAGCCGGTGCCGCCGAAGGCGCGGATGCCCGCGAGCGCCGGCGCCGAGGGGTCGCCGTTCATGACGTGGGTGCCGCTCGCGCCGTGCAGCCAGCGGTCCCAGACTCCCCCGTTCTCACGGGCGAGTTCGAGGAGGGACTGCGCGATGTCGGAGCCGGTGTCCGGGTCCAGCAGGGTCAGCAGCTGGACCTGGGAGCGGTAGACGTCCCAGCCGGAGAAGGTGCCGTACTGGGCCGCGTGGCCCCGGCCGACGGTGTGGACCTTGTCGTCGGGGCCGCGGTATCTGCGGTCGGCGTCGCTGATGACGTTCGGGTGCAGCAGCGCGTGGTAGAGCGCGGTGTAGAAGGTGGTGCGGTCGCTGTCGGTGCCGCCGCCGACGCCGATCGCGCCGAGCCGTTCGCGCCAGGCGCGGTGGGCGGCGCCCCGGACCGAGGCGAAGGAGCGGGACGGCGGGTTCTCGGCCTCCAGGTTGGCGGTGGCGCCCTCCTGACTGACGTAGGAGATGCCGACCTTGACGTTCACCGGGTCGGTGCCGGGCGCGAACTCCACATAGCCGCCGGCCCCCTTGCCCGCGACGGGCCGGCCGCCCTCCTTGAAGCCTCCGGTGCCGCCGCTCGCCTCGGTGGCGCCCGGGCTGAGCCGGTCGTCCTGCCAGGTTCCGGTGGCCTTGAACGCGCGGTCGAAGCGGGCGGTGAAGTACAGGGTGTAGTAGGAGCGTCGGCCCTCCGGGTCGAGGTAGCCACAGAAGTTGCCGGAGGTGACCGAGCCCGAGACCGTCCTGGTCGCCGGATCGATCCGCACGGTCGAATCCGTCGAGCCGACCTCGGAGTTGGCGGTGCGGATCAGCATCGAGGCGGGCTTGTCGGCCGGGAAGGTGAAGCGGCCCGAGCCGGTGCGGGCGGTGGCCGTGAGGTCGGCCGTCACTCCGGAGGCGAGCCCCACCCGGTAGTGGCCGGGCTCGGCCACCTCGTCGGCGTGGTCGAACGCGGAGGCGTAGACGGCGTCCTTGGTGTCGGCCGCCGGGGACGAGGTGACCTCGCCCGCGTACGGGAAGAACGGGATGTCCCCGCTGCCTCCCGCGCATCCCGTGCCGGACATGTGGGTGAGGCTGAAGCCCCGGACGCGGGTGGCGTCGTACTGGTAACCGCCGGGCGCGGCCGTGCGGGTGGCGTCGCCGCGGGTGTTCTCCGGGCTCCAGGAGAGCATGCCGAAGGGCGTGACGGCGCCCGGGAAGACATTGCCCCCGTTCCTGGTGCCGATGAGCGGATCGACGTACGCGGTGGGGTCCTTGACCAGGGTCGTGGTCTGTCGCGGCGCTGGTTCCGGCGGCCCCGACGCGGGTGCGGCGAGGGCCGGGGTGGTGGCGGCGACCGTCAGGGCGACGGCCGGCAGTAACGATGACGGACGGAAACGCATGACGCGGCCCCTCCTCCTTCGGACGGGTCGCGCACCACAGGTCGCACAAGCCGCAGGGACAGTAACGTGCGCCACGGGTACCACGGAAGACCGCCTGCGCCACCCGGGGCGCGCCCCACGGCCACTCCGATGGGGGCCGCGGGATGAAGCGGATCGAGGACGGCCGTCAATGGTGTTGACATCGTTGTCCGTTGAGGCGATAGAGTCTGCGCAGACCGTTCGACAACGTTGTCGCGCACCGCGGTCGCCACAAGCCGCACCATCCCGGGCAGGGCCTCCCCCTCCCGTCCGGGCTCGCGGACCGGGTGGGCCCGAACCCGCCCATCCGGTCCGCCCCGAGCCTCGCCCGTCCGGCCGACCTGACAGGGGTCGTACGGGACCGGGGCGAGGTGGGAGCGACTCCCGGGCGGGTTCCGGTCCGCCGATGGGAGCGCTCCCACCTCACGGGGCAAGGTAGCGCGCCCCGGAACCCCTGTAAACGTCGCGCGCACCGGGCTTCACCGGACCTCACCAGGCGCCGGACCCGCCGGGACCGCGTCCGCCGAGGGCCTCGGCGCGGGTACCGGCCGCAGGGCCGGGAGTTCGAGAGTGAACTCCGTACGGCCCGGAACGCTCTCGGCGCGGACACCGCCGTGGTGCGCCCTCGCGACGGCCGCGGTGACGGCGAGGCCGAGACCCGAGCCGCCGTGTCCGGGAGAGACCCGCGAGCGGGACGCGTCGGCGCGGGTGAAGCGCTCGAAGACGTGGGGCAGCAGGGCGGGCGGGATTCCGGGCCCGTCGTCGTGGACCCGGACCGTGCAGGTCGTCGCCGTGGCCTCCACCGTGGTGAGGACGGTCGTGCCGGGCGGTGTGTGCGCACGGGCGTTGGCCAGCAGGTGCGCCACCGCCCGGCGGAGCCGGGCCTCGTCGCCCGCCACCAGGGCCGGGGTGTCCGGGAGCCGGCCCAGACGCCAGAGGTGGTCCTCCCCCGCGGCCCTGGCCTCCCGCACGCCCTCGGCCACGAGCATCGTCAGGTCCACCTCCGCGGACTCCGGCGGGTGCGTCCGGTGCCCGTCGTCGAGCCGGGCGAGCAGCAGCAGGTCCTCGACCAGGCTCGTCATCCGGGCCGACTCGGCGGACACCCGCCGCCAGGCCGTGGCGGCCTCGGCCGGCCCGGCGCCCCTGGTCATCAGCTCGGCGTAGCCGGAGACGGCCGCCAGGGGCGTACGGAGTTCATGGCTCGCGTCGGAGAGGAACCGGCGCATGCGTTCCTCTCCGGCGCGCAGCCGTTCCTCTCCGGAGCGCAGGTGTTCCTCCTCGCGCAGGTGCCGGGCGTGGGCGGCCTCGGCCCGGTCCATGAGGCGGCCGAGGGCGGCGCCGATCCGGTCGGCCTCGCTGCCGGGGGCCGTACGGCGTCCAGGCACCTGGGCCCGAAGCGCTACGGCGCCACCACGACCGGTGCGGTCCTCGGCGCCCCGCGCCGGTTCGGGCGCACCGTCGCCAGGAGCGGTACCGCAACCGGCGCCAGGACCTCTGCCCTGTCCGGCCACCGGGGCCGGGACCGCCGGGGCGGCGCCGGGGCCCCCGCGGCTCGCGGCCCTGTCGGTGCCCGGAGTCCGGTCGGATCGTTCGTCGCGTTCCCGGGGCGGGCCGGAGAGTTCGACGGCCAGGGCCGTCACCCGTTCGAGCGGGCGGAGTCGATGCCGGAGCACGGCCGCGCAGACGCAGCCCACGGCGGTGGCGGCCGCCGCCGCCGTCACGGCCTCGACGACGGCCAGCCCCCGCAGCGCGTCCTGGACGTCGTCCATCGGGAGGGCGGTGAGCACGGGCCGTCCGCCGCCGTCGAGCACGGCGACGCGATAGGTGCCGAGCCCGGGGACGGCTCGGGTGCGCGGGGAGCTGTCCGTGCCGACGGCGGCGAGGGCCGAACGCTGGGCGGCGCCCAGGTCGCGCGGTCCGCCGGAGCGGCGCACGATCTCGGCCGCGACGACGTTCCCGTCCGCGTCGAGCCGGGCGGAGATCGTGCCGACGGGCTGTCCTCGCCCGGCGGACGGGCCGAGGTCCGTCCCGGCGCCGGGCCCGCCGCCTAGGAAGCCGTCCCGGTCGCGCTCGGCGGCCTCGGCGACCCGCCGGTCCAAGTCGCGCAGCAGAAAGGCGCGTTGCGCGAGCACCGTGGAGACGGCCATGGTCCCGCACACCGCGAGGAGTGCCAGGCCGATGAGGACGGTCAGTCGGGTGCGCAGGGACCGCCCGTCCGGTCGCGTTCGCGGTCGTGCTGGCGGCCGCGTCGACGTTCGCGTCGACCTTGGTGTTGGTGTCGCTGTGGGCGTTGATGTCGGCGTGCGGGCGCCGGGCGAGCTCATCTCCCGCGCTCCAGCGCCCTGTTGGCGTCGGGGCCGGCGTACGAGCGGCCCGCGGCGGACGGCGGGCGTGCGGCCGGCGGCCCGCCGTGGACGATCCGGCCAGGACGAGAGGGACGGACTCGGCCGACACGGACGTGGCTGACAAGAACCCCGGATGCGCCGTACATGGGGCAATCCTGTCGCGGCCCCCTGGGGGAACCCTGTGTTCCACCTGAGCACCGCCGATGTCCTGCGAGGACTTCGGGGTGAGGGCATGGGGGTGAGGACATCGGGGTGGGGAGATCGGGGTGGGGAGTCAGGCACGACGGCGAAGGGCCGCACCCCCGTCGAACGGGGATGCGGCCCTCTGCTCCTGCGGAGCTGCTCTACAACTGCGTCACCGGGAGGGTCAGTTGCGGATCAGGTTGCGCAGCACGTACTGCATGATGCCGCCGTTGCGGTAGTAGTCCGCCTCGCCGGGGGTGTCGATGCGGACGACCGCGTCGAACTCGACGCCGGTGTCGGTGGTGACCTTCACCGTGCGCGGGGTGGTGCCGTTGTTGAGCTCCTCGACACCGGTGAAGGAGAAGGTCTCCTCGCCGGTCAGACCGAGGGACTCGGCCGTGACGCCCTCCGGGAACTGGAGCGGCAGGACGCCCATGCCGATGAGGTTCGAGCGGTGGATGCGCTCGTACGACTCGGCGATGACGGCCTTGACGCCGAGGAGCGCGGTGCCCTTGGCGGCCCAGTCGCGGGACGAGCCGGAGCCGTACTCCTTGCCGGCCAGGATGACCAGCGGGATGCCCTGCGCGATGTAGTTGCGCGAGGCGTCGTAGATGAACGCGACGGGCGCGCCCTCGACGGTGAAGTCGCGGGTGTAGCCGCCCTCGGTGCCCGGCGCGATCTGGTTGCGCAGGCGGATGTTGGCGAACGTGCCGCGGATCATGACCTCGTGGTTGCCGCGGCGCGAGCCGTAGCTGTTGAAGTCACGGCGCTCGACGCCGTGCTCCGTGAGGTACTTGCCTCCGGGGGTGTCGGCCTTGATCGCGCCGGCCGGGGAGATGTGGTCGGTGGTGACCGAGTCGCCCAGCTTGGCGAGGACGCGGGCGCCGGCGATGTCCGAGACCGGGGTGGTCTCCATCGTCATGCCCTCGAAGTAAGGGGGCTTGCGCACGTAGGTGGACTGCGGGTCCCACTCGAAGGTGTTGCCCTCGGGGATCGGCAGCGCCTGCCACTGGGCGTCGCCCGCGAAGACGTCCTGGTAGGACTTGCTGAACATGTCCTCGCCGATGGCGTTCGCCACGACGTCGTTGACCTCGGCCTCGGAGGGCCAGATGTCGGCCAGGTAGACCGGCTTGCCCTCGGTGTCGGTGCCGAGCGCGTCGCGGGTGATGTCCACCTTCATGGAGCCCGCGAGGGCGTAGGCGACGACCAGCGGCGGGGAGGCCAGGTAGTTCATCTTGACGTCGGGGTTGATACGGCCCTCGAAGTTCCGGTTGCCGGAGAGGACCGAGGTGACCGCGAGGTCGTGGTCGTTGACGGCCTTGGAGACCTCGTCCGGCAGCGGGCCGGAGTTGCCGATGCAGGTGGTGCAGCCGTAACCGACCAGGTTGAAGCCGACCTTGTCGAGGTAGGGGGTGAGCCCCGCCTTGTCGAAGTAGTCGGTGACGACCTTGGAGCCCGGGGCGAGGGTGGTCTTGACCCACGGCTTGCGGGTCAGGCCCTTCTCCACGGCCTTCTTCGCGACGAGCGCGGCGGCGACCATGACGTACGGGTTCGAGGTGTTGGTGCAGGAGGTGATGGCCGCGACCGTCACCGCGCCGTGGTCGAGCTCGTAGGTCGAGCCGTCGGGGGCCGTGACCGTGACCGGGTTGGACGGGACGCCGTTGGCGGCGGCCGGGGAGTCGGAGGCCGGGAAGGACTCCTTGCCCGCCTCGTCGTCGTCGGCGACGTAGTTGCGCACGTCGCTCTTGAACTGCTCGGCGGCGTTCGCGAGGACGATGCGGTCCTGCGGGCGCTTCGGGCCGGCGATGGAGGGGACGACCGTGGAGAGGTCGAGCTCCAGCTTCTCGGAGAAGTCGGGCTCGGCGGCCGGGTCGAGCCAGAGGCCCTGCTCCTTGGCGTACGCCTCGACGAGCGCGAGCTGCTGCTCGGAGCGGCCGGTGAGCTTGAGGTACTTGATGGTCTCGCCGTCGATCGGGAAGATCGCGGCGGTGGAGCCGAACTCCGGCGACATGTTGCCGATGGTGGCGCGGTTGGCCAGGGAGGTGGCGGCCACACCCTCGCCGTAGAACTCGACGAACTTGCCGACGACACCGTGCTTGCGCAGCATCTCGGTGATGGTCAGCACGAGGTCGGTGGCGGTGGTGCCGGGGGTGAGCTCACCGGTCAGCTTGAAGCCGACGACGCGCGGGATGAGCATGGAGACCGGCTGGCCGAGCATCGCGGCCTCGGCCTCGATGCCGCCGACGCCCCAGCCGAGGACGCCCAGGCCGTTGACCATCGTGGTGTGCGAGTCGGTGCCGACGAGGGTGTCGGGGTACGCCTGGCCGCCTCGGACCATGACCGTGCGGGCCAGGTGCTCGATGTTGACCTGGTGGACGATGCCGGTGCCCGGGGGGACGACCTTGAAGTCGTCGAAGGCGGTCTGGCCCCAGCGCAGGAACTGGTAGCGCTCCTTGTTGCGGCCGTACTCCAGCTCGACGTTCTGGCCGAAGGCGTCCTTCGTGCCGAACTTGTCGGCGATGACGGAGTGGTCGATGACCAGCTCGGCCGGGGAGAGCGGGTTGACCTTGGCCGGGTCGCCGCCGAGCTCCTTGACGGCCTCGCGCATGGTGGCGAGGTCGACGACGCAGGGCACGCCGGTGAAGTCCTGCATGATCACGCGGGCGGGCGTGAACTGGATCTCCTGGCTGGGCTGGGCCTGGGAGTCCCAGCCGCCGAGCGCACGGATGTGGTCGGCGGTGATGTTCGCGCCGTCCTCCGTGCGGAGCAGGTTCTCCAGCAGCACCTTCAGGCTGTACGGAAGGCGAGCCGAGCCTTCCACCTTGTCCAGCCGGAAGATCTCGTACGACTCGTCGCCCACGTGCAGCGTGCTGCGGGCGTCGAAGCTGTTCGCCGACACGACAGTCTCCTTCATTGATGTGCGCGTTCCCACCGCATCCTGCCGCCACGACGCCGTGACCGATCCGCTAAGGTAAGGCTAAGTTAGGTAACCCTTACCGATGGATCGACGGCGGCGTGCTGCTGCGGTACGCCTCGGCAGATATCTCGATGTCGAGATAACTCTAGTGCATGGGGGCTGACAGGTCATGCCCGCACGCCCGCATGTCCGTTCCGTTCCGATTGCCCCACGGCACCAGCCTCCCAGGGGCGGAGCCAACCCGCCCTCCCGGGAGGAGGCGTGACACCCCGAAGCCGACGAGGGGGCACACCCTGCCCGTTCCGGGGTACCCGGTGTGCGCCGGGAACGTCCCGGCGCGACGACACAGGGGGGCACCCATGCCGCTCACCTTCCGCAAGAGCTTCCGCATCTTTCCCGGGGTCCGGCTCAACATCAACCGCAAGTCGTGGTCCATCACCACGGGCGGACACGGCGGCCCGAGGTACACGCACAGCAGCACCGGCCGCAGGACGACGTCGATGGACCTGCCGGGGCCGTTCGGGTGGCGCAGGACGACACGTAAGGCAAAGTGAATAAAGAGCGACAAAGCGACCATCGTCGACGAACCGTCACGGAAGGGTTCCTTCACGGCATTCATCGTCCCGCGCGGGTGTCGCGGCGCCGTCCGGCAC